>CAZDMM010000005.1:0-3743 GCA_964505845.1 uncultured Caldilineaceae bacterium | reverse complement strand
TTTTTTCGAGACAGCGGCGAGGCCGGGGTAGCCGTTGCCCTGCACGCCCTGGCCGACCATCTCGCCACCTACCCGCCGGGGCAGGGCCAGGCGGAATGGCTGCGCCTGCGGGAGGTAGCGGTCAGGCTGATCACGGCCTATTTTGAGCAGCGTGACCAGGTGGTTGACCCGCCGCTGTTGCTCAGCGGCCACGATTTGATCGAGATCTTCGGTTTATCGGAGGGGCGGCTGATCGGAGTGTTGTTGGGCCGGCTAAGAGAAGCCCAGGCGTTGGGCCAGGTAACGGACAGGGCCGCAGCCCTGGCTTTTATCCAGAGCGACCCTGATTTTGTGAAGAGAAGTGATTGGTAAATGGTGATCTCCAATTACCAATAACCCATAGAAAGGGTTTTGATTTGGCGAAGCTGATTATTTACGAAGAGATACCTGGCCAGGAAACCGTTTTTGAGGATTTTGAGCTGCTCACCAACCGTATTCTCATCGGCTCAAGTCCTGATAATCAACTGGTGCTGGAAGCGCCGGAGATTGACCCGGCCCATGCCAGCCTAGAGCTGCGCTACGATCATTGGGTGCTGCAAGATTTAGGCGCCCCGGGCGGCACTTCTGTCAACGGCGTTGAGATTTTTGGGCCGTACCATCTGCAGCATGGCGATTTGATTGAATTGGGCAGCATCAAGTTACGGTTCCAGGAAAATGAGCTGCAGGCCGGCCTCGGCCTGGTCGAGCCTGAGATTGAGGAGGAAGAGGAATTTGAGCAGCCCATGCGCGGCCGGGTTTGGTTTACCCAGGTGGCCGGGGTTACCCTGGTCATCATTTTGTTTATTGTGCTGCTGCTGGCGGTGGGCGATTACCTGAATCTGGTCCACATGAGCGATTTGCTGCCGCATTGGTTTCCAAAAATGTAGAGAGAGCCGATACACTGTTGAGATACTACAGCAGAAAAGCTTTTGCCGGGATTAGGGGATGAAGCAAAAATTAAAAGGTTTACCTGGCTGCGTAAGCCCACAGGACGATTTGGGGGGTAATATTGGCTTCGATGTAAGCGGCCAGGAGCAGCAGCGGGATCACCAGGAAAATCGCCACCTTAACAAAATTGGCGGTGGTCAAGAGGATGCCCTGGCCCACATCCAGGCCCGGCGGCGGAGAAACCAGGGCTGCGCCAATGCGCAGAGCAAAGGTCATGCCGATGAGGATGGCCGGAATCTCTAAAATGCCGTGCGGTAAAATAAAGGCTGCCACAAAGAGCCAGGGGTTATACCCCAGCAGCACCACCTCGGTGATGATAAAACTCACCAGCCCGATATTGATCAGGGTCAAAAACAGGGTCAGCGCCCCAAAAGAAAAGATGCTGGCTATCCCGGCCAGAACAATCACCCGCACGTTGTTAAAGAAAATGTACGAGGTATCAATTTGGGGCAATAATTGAATTTTCTGCACATCCTGAAAAGTGCGGGCCGAAATCTGGTGCAGGGGGAACAGGTGGGCCGGCACACGATATTGCAGGGCAAAGCTCAGGCCCAGGCCCACCGCCGCCAGGGTGGTCAGCAGCACCACCAGCAGCGGCAGGCGGTGCGCTTTTAACAGCAGCGGAATATCGTGGCGGTAGATGCGGATCAGGTTAAATCGGGCCGATTGGCGGTCGGCCAGGTGGGTGGCTTTTTCGGGGGGGCGCAAAAAGAAGCCGCTGAAGGTTCGCCACAGGCTCTTTAGATTTAACTCATCCAGCTCTCTGGATAGAATCTCTTCCCGGTTGAAAATTCGGATGCCCATCCGAATTAAAATCAAATCCACCACCATCAGCCCGGCAAAAATCCACCACAGGGCGGTGTAATCGGCGTAAAACATGATCACGCTCTGGGCCTGCACCAGCATGGCCATCGGAATGATGATGAAGCTGGCCAGCAGGTTGGCGGCGCGGACGCTGGTAGTCTGGCTGGAGATGACCACCGCCCCGGAAACCATCACCAAGGCTTCGGCCGTGTTCAACAAAAACATCAGAACAGCCAGGTCCGGCGGCGGCGCCCAGGAGGGCGTGGTCAGCAGGCGAGTCAGCAAAAAGACGGTAATGCCCAGGTAGCTGGCCATCAGCGGCAGCAGCAGTGAAGAAAGCATTTTGCCCAGGTACAATTCCAAATCGCTGACCGGCATGGACAGAATCGGCTCCAGGCTGTTGCGCTCTTTTTCGCCCACAAAGGACTCCAAGGCAATAATCAGTGAGAAAGAGATGGGGAAGAAGCCGACAATCATCAACAAAAAGGGGTTGATGCGGTCTACCAGGATGCGGTCGGTGTATTGAGACACCCAACTGGTGGCCCAGCGCGAGGTAAAATCCATCAAAAACGGAAAGACCAGGGTTAAGACGATGATGGGAGCCACAATGCGCCAATCGCGCAGGCTGTCACGCAACTCGCGGCGGGTGATGACCAAGGCGGTGGACAGGCTGTTGCGTTCTAAACGGGGCAAGGTTTGGACGGACATACTACTGCGCCTCAATAATCCGCAGATAAACTTCTTCCAGGCTACGTGAAACTTCGCTGAGGGTGATCACCGGAATATTTTGCCGGGCTAACTGGGTTAAAAGCTGCGGGTTGACTTCCTGGGGGTTTGACACGCTATAACGCAGCCAATCTTCGCCGTGAGCCACAATGTTGAGGTCTGGCTGCAACTCTTTGACCAGCCCGTTGAGCGGCGCAGCCAGGCGAATTTCCATCAGCGGGTCGCCCAAAAGGCGCTGTTTGAGTTCCGCCGGGGTGCCTTGGGCAATGATCTGGCCGCGCCGGATGATGGCGATGCGGTCGGCCAGTTGCTCGGCTTCGGCCAGGTTATGGGTGCAAAGCACAATGGTGCGTTTGTCGCGGCGCAGCCCGGCGATAGAATCGCGCACCAATTTGGCGCTGTGGGGGTCCATGGCCGAGGTCGGCTCATCCAAAAAGAGCACCTGGGGATCATGCAGCATGGCCCGCACCAGGGTTAATTTTTGCTTCATCCCTTTAGAATAGGTGCCGACCTGTTTATTACGGGCCTCCCACAGTTCAAAGCGCTGCAGCAGCTCCTCGCTGCGCTGGCGGGTGATGTGCGCTGGGAGGCCCTGCAGTTCGCCAAAAAAGCTGAGATAATCCAGCCCTTTCATGCGCAGGTACAGGCCCGGAAATTCGGTCAGCACCCCGATCACCCGGCGCACGGCTTTGGCCTGGGTCACGGTATCGTAACCGGCGATGCGAGCCTGACCGCGCGTCGGTTTGAGGATGGCGCCAAGCATGCGCACGGTGGTAGTTTTGCCGGCCCCGTTAGGGCCAAGCAAAGCCAAAACTTCGCCTTCGGCCACAAAGAGCGATATATCTCGCACGGCCGTAAAATCGCCAAATTCTTTAGTTAGCCGGGTAGCTTCAATCATGGGGAATATCTCGGTGGTTACGGGTGATGGTTTGTTCTTGGTAACTTACTTCACAAAAAGTTTAGCTTGAAGCTGACCAGTTGTCAACAGGGGACGGTTACAAATGGTCAATCGGTGGGGGACGGGGTATAATGGTAACGCTAGGTATAATTAAAGATGACCAGTAAAGCGACCACCGCAATGGAGCCAAACTCCCACAAGACGCGGCGAGAGAGCTGCCCCAGCAGTTGTTGCTGGGCTATACCGATCAGTACATAAAAGAACAGGAGCAGCAACAAGCCTGCGGTCAGGGCGCTGATGCGCCAGTAATTCAAAGCCCAGGTCATCTGGCCCAGGCTCAACCCAATAA
>CAZDMM010000004.1:22318-33728 GCA_964505845.1 uncultured Caldilineaceae bacterium | reverse complement strand
AGACACCGTCACTGTGCGATTTATGGTTCAAACCGATTGCAGCACCCCCGGCTTTAACCGGGTGCAGTCCTCGGCCGGCGGCCTTCAGGCCTGCGGGGCCTTCTTCTTCCGCGATGAAAGCGCCGTTACCCTGGATACCATCGAACCGGACCTCAGCCTGGTTAAAGAGGGTCTCAACGTTACCAAAGGCGACCTGAGCTACAGCGCCAACATTGTCGGTGAGCCGGGCGATGTGATTGTGTGGCGGGTGCAGGCGGTCAACGCCACCGGCGCTTACATTGCCCAAAACGTGGTGGTAACAGACACCCTGCCCTCAAACATGAACGCCCTCACCCCCACCGCCAGCAGCGCCGTAGGCACGATTAATACCGCGCCGGGCGTCGTCACCTGGAATATCGGCGACCTGCCCGCCGACGGCGTGGACCGCACCCTCTTCATCACCACCACCGTTGACGCTGAGCCGGCCGCCTGCCAATCCACTTTCACCAACACCGCCAGCCTGGTTTATGGTTGTACCAATGGTTGTCTGGCCCAGCCCATCACCGCCACCGCTAATTTGCGCAGCCAGCCGGTGATTACGGCCCAGGTGCTCAATGCCGCCTCGCTCAATACCTGCGGCGGCCTGATTACGGTCACGCTGACCAACAACGGCCTGCCGGTCTACGATGTCACCTTAACCGACACCTTGCCCAGCGGTTATGTCTACGACTCAACCGTCTTCTCCAGCACCGCCCCTACGGTGTTGCCCACCGCCGGCGTAACCACCGCCCTGTGGGCCTGGACAGGCGGCATCTCTTTACCTACGGGCGTAACCACCTTGACCTTCCGGGTACGCAACAGCAGCTCCGGCGGCGCCTGTACCCCCACCTCCACCGCCCCCAACAGCGTCGCCCTCTCCTATGATGACAACCCGGCCTGTACCGCTACCGGCCCTTACGCCGCCGGCGGTAGTTCCAATATCAATATCGTTGCACCCACCCTGGTTATTGACAAATCGCCGGCCACCCGCGTCGCCGACGCCGGCCAGGTGGTTACCTGGACTGTGACGGTGCGCAACACCGGTACCGGCGACGCCGCCGCCGTCGCTATTACCGATACCGTCGGCTCCGGCTTCATCGCCATTTCTGCCGGCAGCGGGGCCGACGCCGACGAAACCAACACCCCCACCATCGCCGGCTCGGTCATCACCTGGACGCCCACCGTGACCCTTGCTCCCGGCGATACCTGGCGGGCCGTAGTCACCGCCAGCCTCACCGCCAACGGAACCGGCATTCCAACCAATACCGTTGAGGCCAGCGGCGCCTGCACCAGCGGTTGCAATTACGTGTCGGGCATAACCGACACGGCCTTTGTCACCCTGCTGACCGACTTTGACAAAGCGCCCTCGGTGCAAACCGGCACCATCGGCAGCCTGGCCGTCTTTACCTTTACCTCGTCGCTGCCCGATTTTGACGCGCTCTACCAAAACCTGGCCATCACCGATGCTCTGCCTACCGGCCTGGGCTATGTCGCGTCTATTGTAACCTATACCGTTGACGGCGACGGGAGCGCCGGCGGGCCAACCACCTTCATCTCCACCACCCCAACCCTCTCCCCGGCCTTTTCGCAAAGCGGCAACGTGGTCTGGAACCTGGGCGATTTGCCCGGCGCCGTGCTTATCAACGGCGTCATCACCACGGTCATCCAGAACATTGCCGCCAATCAAAGCGGCGTCAGCCGCACCAACAGCTTGAGCATGACCTATGTGGACAACGGCCAGCAGTACAGTTTTATCGACACAGCCCGGGTGGACGTGGTTGAGCCGATTCTGCATCTGGGTAAATCATACCTCACCTCACAAGGCTGCAACGCTACCCTGCTGCTGGATAATTTTAATGATAACAATGATACCGGTTGGACCCAGATTGGCGGCGGCGGTTGGAGCGTCGCCAACGGCGTCTACCAAAATAACAGCGACGCCGGAAACCGCCGCTCCTTCAACGGCAATCTGGCCTGGACCGACTACAGCTTCTCGGCCATGCTGCGCTCCAGCGATGCGGACGAAATCGGCCTGCTCTTCCGCGCCCAAAGCGACAATACCAGCTTTTACCGCTTCCAGTGGCGGCAGCGCAGCGGCGGCGCGGTGGGCCAGCGTTTGGAGCGGGTCAATAACGGAACCGCCACCCTCCTGGCCTCTAACACCACGCCTTATATCTCCGGGCAGTGGTACCACCTTGAGGTACGGGCCGAAGGCAGCCGCCTGCGGGTTTTTGTGGACGGCCAGCTCATTTTTGATGTCACCGACGCCGGCTTTGCGGCGGGTCGGGTTGGCCTGTACGCCAACAACCAAAACGCGGCCTTCTTTGACGATGTGCTGGTAACGCGCCTGGATCGGCAGGGCTGCCTGGTGGGAGCCAATGATCTGGTCACCTATACTCTGGTGGTCTCCAACCAGGGCCAGCTTCCCGGCTATGATTTGGTCATCACCGATGCTATTCCCGCCGGCATGAGCCTGGTCACTTACAGCCTGCAAAGCAGCGACCCGGCCTCGACCTTTACGGCTGCCCCGGTTCCACCGGTGTTCGGCGCGGCTAACCTGGTCTGGAACATCAACCAACTCACCTCAACCCTGCCCTTTGACCCGTTGGCCCACCCGGCCCTCACCCTTACTGTAGTGTTGAGCCTGGCCGACAGCATCACGGCCAACACCTCGCTTTCCAACCAGGCTTTCCTGGCTTATGACAACTGGCTGGGCAGCACCAGCCCCACCCCCATTGCCCGCACCTACAGCGGCGGCTCCCATTCCACCGCCGTGCGCACCATTGATGGCGGCCTGGCCAAGACAACGCTCTTCAGCCCGCCGCCGACCGCCACCCTGGGCAGTTTGGTCACCTACACCCTGATCGTGCCGGCCTCACCCATCACGGCGACGCTCTACAACGTGGTCATTACCGACCAGCTCAACTCCCCCCGCTTCTTCATTGAAAATGTGACCACAAGCGGCGGCGCAGGCGGGTCGGCCAGCTTTAATCAAGCCACCGGCCAGATTACCGCAACCTTTAGCGCGGTTCCGCACGATACCCAGGCATTTGTCACGGTGACCACCCGCATCTCCGACAACTTCCCCAGCCCGGCTTCCGATATTCCCGGCGGCCCCGGCCCCGACGTGGTCACCAACAGCGCGGTCATGACCCATGCCGGCTCAACCGTTCTGACCACCAGCAATGTCGTCACCACCAACGTGGGTGAGCCGCAAATCAGCGCCGCCAAAACGGCGACGGTGTTGGCCGCCAACCAGCAGACGGCCCTTTACACCATCACCGCCGTCAACACCGGCAGCAGCCCGGCCTACAGTTTTGTCATTACCGATAACCTGCCCGCCGGGTTCAGCGTCGTCGCCATCTCAGACAGTGGGCAGTTGTCGCCCGACGGCCGCACCATCACCTGGACTCTGCCTGTGTCTACTGTGCTGCTGCCCGGCGGCAGCCTGGCCCTTACCTACACCGTGCAGTTGAGCCAGTCCATTTACACGAGCAATCTCTTTACCAACACCGCTATCGTGCGCGATACCTCGCTCACCGATACCATCCCCGGAACCCGCCCCTACACCATCACCACCACCAATACCTTTAGCTGGCCGCTGGTCTCCCTGGGCAACTTTGTCTGGTTTGACACCAACAACAACGGCCTCACCGATACCGGCGAAGTGGGTGTGCCGGGCGTAGGGGTTGAACTGTACCAGGACAGCGACGGCGACGGGCAGTACACGCCGGGGGTGGATCAACTGATTTCGACCACCACCACCTCAACGGGTGGCTTCTATACCTTCACCAACCTGCTGCCCAGCCTGTCGCCTACCCAGGCTTATGTGGTGGTCATCACCTCTACCAATTTCAGCGGCAGCAGCCCCCTGGCTGGCTACTTCAATTCCGATGGCTCGGTTGGCGGCAACAGCAATTCAAACAGCCAGGATCACGGCCTGGTCACCGGCGCCCTGGGCGCGGGCGGCTTTGTGGCCAGCACCGCCGTCTCGCTGACCGTCGGCGCTGAACCCACCAACGACGGCGATACCGACGCCAGCAGCAACCTGACCATTGACTTTGGCTTTTACCATCTCTCCCTGGGCGACCAGGTTTGGTATGACAACAACAACAATGGGCTGCTCGATGGCGGCGAAACGGGTGTGTCCGGCCTCACCGTGCGCCTGTACGACGGGACCGGCGCCACCGTTTTAAGCACCACCACAACCGACGCCAACGGCTTCTATACCTTTACCAATCTCTTCTCCGGCGCCTATATCGTGGAGATTGTGCCGCCGGCCACCCTCACCAGCAGCACCGACATCGCTTCCTCGGCCAACCCGGATAACAACGCCAACAACGACGATAACGGCGTCAACCTGACCCCCACCGGCGCGATTCGCTCCAACCCGGTCACGCTGCTTCCCGGCAGCAGCGGAGCGCAAAATCAAAACACCGTTTCCAATACCAGCGGGTCTACTCACAACCCCACCGTAGATTTTGGCCTGGTGCCGCTCCTCTCGCTGGGCAACCAGGTTTGGTTTGACGTCAACAACAACGGCCAGCTTGACCTGGGTGAGCTGCCGGTTCCGGGCGTAACCGTCGAGCTGTACCAGGATACCAACGGCGACGGCCGCTACACCCCCGGCCTGGACCAGGCGCTCTCTACTACCTTGACCAATCCCGGCGGCTTTTACACCTTTACCAATCTATTGCCCAGCCGCTTCCCCACCGAAACCTACCTGGTGGTGGTCACCTCTACCAATTTTGCCAGCGGCAGCGTATTGAACGGCTACATTACCAGCACCACCGCCGTCACCGGCAACAGCGACCTGAACAACTGGAATCACGGTTATCTCACCGGCCCGTTGGGCAGCGGCGGTTTTGTAGCCAGCACGCCGGTTTCTCTCACCGTCAACGCTGAGCCAACCAACGACGGCGATAGCAGCCCCAACAGCAACCTCAGCCTTGATTTTGGCTTTCTGCGGGCCGACCTGGGCGACCTGCCGGATATCTACGGCACGCTGCTGAGCAGCACCGGGCCGTATCATCAAATTGATGGAACCTTCCTGGGCCAACGGGTAGACGCCGAGGCAGACGGCCAGCCCAGCCTGGCCGCCAACGGCGACGACAACAGCAACTCCACCAACAACGCCGGCGGCACGGGCGACGACGAGGACGGCGTCATCTTCCTCACCCCGCTCATGCCGGGCCGCCCGGCTCAAATCCAGGTAACCGCCGGGACCGCCGGCTACCTCAACTCCTGGTTTGATTTTAACGGCGACGGCAGCCTGGATGTCTTCAACATCACCAATATCAACGGCGCGGCGGTCGTCAGCACCTCCAACAGCGATATTTTCCTGGGCGCGCCAGGAGTCTACACGCTTACCTTCACCGTGCCCAATGTAACCATCAGCAGCAGCCTCTACAGCCGCTTCCGCTACACCACCAATCCCGGCCAGGCCAATACGCCTAACGGCTTTGCCCCCAGCGGCGAGGTGGAGGATTACGTCCTCATGAGCCTGGGTGATTTGGTGTGGCTGGACGACGGCGCTAACGGCGCTGTCCGCGACGATGGCATTTTCCAGGCCGGGCAAGAGGCTCCTATCCCCAATGTGACGCTGGAACTGCGCGATGGCAGCGGCGCCCCGGTGCTGGATGGGGCGGGCAATCCTATCACCACCATCACCGGCCCCACCGGTCGCTACCAATTTACCGGCCTGACGCCGGGCGATTACCGCGTGGTGGTGCAGCCTTCTAACTTTGGCAGCGGCGGGGCGCTGGAAACCCTCCTATCCTCTACCGGCAGCGGTCTGCCTAATGACGACCTGGATGAAAACCAGGATGAGAACGGCCTCGATGACGACGCCCCGATTATCAACGGCATCACTAGCGGCAATATCACCCTGGCCCTCGGGACCGAGCCTGCCGGCAACGGCAACGCCAACTGGACCCTGGACTTTGGCTTTGTGCCGGGGCCAATCCCCACCCTGAGTAAGGGCGTCTCCTTTGCCCCGCCGCCGACGGCCACGCTGGGCACGCTGGTAACTTACGTCATCACCACCCCCAACCCAACCATCGCCCGGACTCTGCTGGGAGTAGTGGTCACAGATACCCTGGACGCTCGCTTGCAGCCGCTCAACGCGGCCACTTCCGGCGGCCTGGCCCCAATCGTCTCGATTGTGGGGCAGCAGGTAACGGTGCAGTTTGGGCAGATTCTCTCCAATACCCAGGCCCTCATCACCATCACGGCGGTGATGTCCGACCCGCTGGGTGCGGCGGCCGGCGATACTATCACCAATACGGCCAGCCTGACCTATGTGGGCGCATCCTCTGTCACCAATACCAATGTCGTTACCACCGGCGTGGGTGAACCCGGCCTGCAGCTCGACAAAACCAGCAGCCCACCCGCCGGCTCTCCGGTGCAGGCCGGGCAAACGGTTACGTACACGGTTACTGTTACCAATATCCCCACGGCCAACCCGGCCCCGGCCTATGACGTCGTCATCACCGATACCCTCCCGGCTCAGATGCGCGGTATTGCGCCGGTCCCCAGTATCAGCCTGGACGGCCTGCCGCTGGCCACCCCGGCCGATTACAGCAGCAGCTACAACAGCCCTGCCGGGCTGCTGGTAGTTACCTTTGCGCCCGGCTTCAGCATCCCGGTGGGCAGCGCAGTGACGCTGGTTTACAGCGCCCAGGTGGATGATAATGTTTTGCCGGGCCTCGCCCTGACCAACCAGGCCGAAACTGCCTGGAGTAGTTTACCCGGCGCTGCCCCCGGCGACCGTGACTATCCGCCTGTGACCGATACCACCACCCTGACCACGGCCGGGAGCGTCACCTTAACCAAGCACGTCAACGACAGCAACCCGACCCGCACCATCGGCGGCGCGGCGCCTTACTCCATTACTCTGGATTTGCCTGTAGGGGGTATCAACAACCTGGCGCTCACCGATACCCTGGCCGCCGGCTTGATTTACGATAATAACGCCATCTTCAGCGGCCCGGCCGGGTTAACCTTGCCCCCGGCGCAAACGGTCTCTGTCCCCAACGATGGCACGGCCCCGGTCATCGTGAGATGGGATTTTGGCAATGTCGTCAACCCGGTGGCCAACCCGCAGCCCATCGTCATTAGCTTTACCGCCACCGTAGCCAACGTGATCACCAACGTTGACGGCACTGTTCTGCCCAACGATGCTCAGGCCACCTGGAGCGACGCCGCCGGCTCCAACTCTGTCACCGATACGACCCACGTGACCGTCACCGTCCCGGCGCTGGTGGTTGATAAGAGCGTCAACCAAACGATAGTTGCGCCGGGCGGCGCGGTTGTCTGGACCTTTGTGGTGCGCAATGTGGGCAGCGGCGCTGCCTTTGGTGTAGATGTGAGCGATACCCTGCCCTCGGCCTTCTTCACCTACCAGGCCGGCAGCAGCCTGTTAAACGGCCTGCCCATCGCCGATCCGGTGGTCAGCGGGCTGAATCTCTTCTGGGATGTCAACCAGACCCTGCCCGGCGGCAGCGCCTTTACCCTCACCTTCACCACCAACCTCGACCCCGCCATCCCCGGCGGCGTGTATACCAACACCGCCAGCGCCATCAACGGCCGGGATGAGGCCAACAACCCCATCCCGCCGGATAATTCCGGCCGCGTGCCGCCCGACACCGATAACGATGACAGCGACGACGCTCAGGTGTTGGTCACGCAGCTTCGCGTCGCCAAGAGCGCAGACCCGGCCACGCTGACGCCCAACCAGATGATAACTTATACCATCCGGGTGGATAACCCGGGCGCTAACGCGCTGACCATCGCTGTCACCGATACCATGCCGGCCGAATTCAGCTATGCCGACAACGCCCAGGTAGGCGGCGCGCCGGACGAGCCGGATGTAATTCTCCCGCCTGTGCTGGTCTGGAACACTTTACCCACCCTCAACCCCGGCCAAAGCCTGACCATTACCTTCCACGCCACCGCCTCCACCGAGGTGGCCGGCATCTACACCAACACCGTAGATGTTACCGGCCAGGATGGCAACGGCAATACCGTCACCGATACCAACCACGCCACCACCACCCTGGCAACCACGCCCGGTATTGTGGTCACTAAAACTCGCACCACACCCTCGCCAACCCCGCAGGGCGGCCTGGTGGCCTATAATCTAACTATCCAAAACACCGGCGATACCACGCTGCTGACCGTCCCGTTGGTAGACAGCTACAATCCGGCCGAACTGCAATTTGTTGACGCCGCGCCGCTCCCCGACGCCGCCCTGCCGGCCGGTACGCTCACCTGGAATGACCTGACCACCCTCTTTGGCGACCTGGCTCCGGGCGCGTTGGCGACCGTTGTGCTAACCTTTACCACTCGCTATATGCCCGGCGGCGGCACGGTGATCAATAATGTCCAGGTTACCGGCATTGACACCAACACCACCGTTGTCACCGATACCGACTCCACCCCGGTCAACACCTTGTCGCCCAACCTGGAGTTTGATAAACGGGTCTCGCCCAGCGGGACCATCAGCCCCGGCCAGCGCCTGGATTACACCCTCTGCGTCACCAACAGCGGCAACCTCACCGCCACCAACCCGGTCATCACCGATTTTGTGCCGTTCAACACCTCCTTTGTGCCCGGCAGCGCCTTTGCCCCGGCCCCGGTAGTGATTGAATACCAGGACAACGGCGGCGCTTTTGTAAGCGCCGAGCCGCTCACCACCACCGGCCTGCGCTGGAGTTTGCCCGACCTGGCCCCTGGCCTGAATCTGTGCGTGGGCTTCTCGGTGCAGGTCAATATGACCATCAGCGACACGGTCTCCGGCCTGTCGGTCATGGCCTCGCCCCTGGGCTGGATAGTGCTTGAGGGCGACCCCGGCGACCTGCCGGTCATCACCCGCACTACCCTGGCTTCACCCACCGTCACACCAACGCCCACCATCACGCCGACCGAAACGCCCATTGTAACGCCGACCGAAACAGCTACACCGGAAATCACCGCCACCCCGGACGTAACGGAGACTGCCACCGCCACCCCGGCCCCCACGCCCGAAATCACGCCGACGCCGGCGCTGACCGAGACGGCCACCGCCACGCCGACGCCAACGGTCGAAGCTACCCCGCTGCCGTCGCCAACTGAAACGGCCACCGGTACACCGGAGGTCACCGCCACCGCCACGCTCCAGCCCACCGATACACCCAATGGGACCGTCGAGGCAACGGCCACACCCACCCCGCTCGTCACCGACACGCCTGCGCCCACCGAGCCGCCTGCGCCCACCGAGCCGCCCACTGATACGCCGGCCCCGGCTCCACCCACCACAGAGCCAGCCCCGACCGAGCAAGCCGTTATCCCCGACTGGTTCATAGCCTCGGTCAGCATGCTGGCTGCGCCCGGTTTGTTTGGACAGCTTGCCTATCAAACTGAAATCACCGCCACCGGAACGGTCGAGCCAACGACTCCACCCGACGCTACCGTTGAACCAACGACTCCACCCGACGCTACTGTTGAACCAACCACGCTCCCGGCTGTCGCCACCGAACCGCCCGCCGTAACCCCCTCTGAGGAAGCCGTGACCCCCATCGCCACCCTGACCGGCACCGTTGAAGCCACGCCCGACGACGCCTCGCCTACCGCCGAGCCAACCACCGCGCCTGTTACGATGGAGCCAACCGAACCGGCCGCGCCTACCGAAACAGCCCTACCCACACCGGAGCTAACGGCCACACCTGAGGTTACGGTGACTGCGCCGGCTGCCTCGCCCAATCCGCCCGCCGCCGGCGAGTATGTCGTGGTGCCGTTTGAGGCCGTGCTCATCAACATTACCAATGCGGCCACCCTCAGCAGCGATCAGACTCCTACCCAAACCGACGTGGTGACCACCCCGCTGCTCAGAGTGGTTGATCCGGTGCTCACCAAACAGGTCAATCCTGCCCAGGCCAGCCCCGGCGACTTGGTATACTTTACCATCGCCGTGGACAACCCGGCCCCACCCTCCAATGCCAACGCCACCAACCTGGTTGTGGTTGACCCGCTGCCCATTAACGTTGACCTGGTAGATTTTAGCGCCTCGTCTACGCCACCCGGTTTGATCAGCAATATTCAGGTCATCACCGCCATTGTGCCCATCATTGGGCATCCGTTGGGGATTACCCAAACCACCGCCGCCACCCTGACCATGTTCATTCCGGTTCTGGGGCCGAATCAACGCGCCGTGCTGAACCTGACCACCCGGGTTAACAACCTGGCCAGCCCGCCGCCCCAAACCATTCGCAACGTGGCCCTGCTCACCTTTAACGAAGGCGATGAGCCGCCGGTACGAGTATCGGTAGATGTGCCTATACCCAATGATCGCCACGATCATAACAACGATGATGACGACGATGACGATAACAACCCACCGCCGCCCTCGGCTCCGACGCCCACTGCTCTGCCGCCCCTGGTGCAGGTCGCGCCCACCTTGCCGGCCCTGTACTTGCCGGAAACCGGCCTCAGAGAGACTCAAACCGGCCCTGGCGATATGGGAGGACTGCTGCTGCTGCTTGGCATCACGGCGCTGATTCTGCTCTGGCCGGGGTTCAGACGTAAAAAGTAGGGCGGCACACCTACACCTGCACTTGCAGTGCAGGTGTAGGTGTGCCACCCGCAGATGCACAGGGACGCATCTGCTACAAGCAAAAATTGGCTCTCTTGAGCCAACCTCATCAAAAAGGCCAGCCGGTAAAGGCTGGCCTTTTTAAGCCGGAATACAAGCTGGCTAAAACCGGCCCATGTTAGGTATAATTCCTTCCAAATGTCCACCCCACTGCTGGTCACCAAATTATTCATTCCGCCCGCCCGCGCCGACCTGGTAGCCCGGCCTCGCCTCATTCAGCGCCTCACCGAGGCTGTGCGCCGGGGTCACAAGTTGAGCCTCATCTCCGCCCCGGCCGGCTACGGCAAAACTTCGCTGCTGAGCGAATGGATTCAACAGAGATTGGAGGTTGGAGATTGGAAATTCGAGACAACTAAGAAAAAATCTCTAATCTCTAATTATCAATCTCCCAACTTTGCCTGGCTTTCCCTGGACGAGGCCGACAACGACCCGATTCGCTTCCTGAGCTACCTCATCGCCGCCTTGCAGCAGGCCAACCCAGACCTGGGCCGTTCGGTTCAAGAGATGCTGCCATCAGGCGGCCCCTTGCCCACCCCAGAGGCTTTCATCACCGGCCTCATCAACGACCTGGCCGCCGCACCCGGCCCTATCCTGCTGATTCTGGACGATTACCACCTCATCGAAGCCGAAGCCATTCACACCGCCCTGACGTTTCTGCTCGACCACCTCCCCCCCACCTGCCACCTGACCATTGCCAGCCGCACCATTCCGCCGCTGCCGCTGGCCCGCTGGCGGGTACGCAACCAACTGACCGAACTCCGC
>CAZDMM010000004.1:0-22308 GCA_964505845.1 uncultured Caldilineaceae bacterium | reverse complement strand
TCTTGCGCTTTACCACCGCCGAAATCGGCCAACTCCTCAACACCCGTTTGGGCCTGGACCTCTCCCCGGCCGATCTGGCCGCCCTGGAAACCCGCACCGAAGGCTGGATTGCCGGCCTGCACCTGGCCGCCCTGTCGCTGCAAGAGCAGCCCAACCGGGCTGATTTCATTCAATCTTTTACCGGCGACGACCGCTATGTGCTGGATTACCTGCTGGATGAGGTTTTCTCCCGCCAGCCCCCGGAAATCCAAAATTTCCTGCTCCAAACCTCCATTTTAGAGCGCCTATGCGGCCCGCTGTGTGACGCCATCCTGAGCAGGGAGGCAGAGGAGCAGAGGAGCGGGGGGGAGTCTCTCCCTTCTCCTCTGCCCCACCGCTCCCTTGCCCCCCTGCCGGTTAACTTCCCTATACCCAGCCAAATTATATTGGAACGGCTCGAAGCCGCCAACCTGTTCATTGTGCCGCTGGACAATAAACGGGAATGGTATCGCTACCACGCCCTGCTGGTTGACCTGTTGCGCCATCGCCTGCACCACACCGCCCCCGCGCTGCCGGATGGGATCGCCGGCCTGCATCGCCGCGCCGCCGGCTGGTTTGAGCAGCAAGGCATGGCCGCCGAAGCCATTCACCATTTTTTGGCCGCCCAGGATCATCCACAGGCCGCCCGGCTGGTAGAACAGATTGGGGCTGCGGCCCTGTGGGAGCGCGGCGAGGTAGCCACCCTGCAAAGCTGGCTGCGCCGTCTGCCCCCCGACCTGGTTCACACCCGGCCCCGCCTCTGTCTCTACGCCGCCGAAGCCATGTACCTGACCGGCCAATTTGAAACGATTGAGCCATTTCTCCACTCCGCCGAGCTTCACTTACAAAAAATCCAGGCCGATGCAACCGGGGCGGAGCTGACTCACACCCAGGCCCAACCCCTGCTGGGTGAAATCGCCGCGATTCGGGCTTTGCTTGCCGGCGGGCGCGCTCCTATGGCCCCCCCCGATCAGGCCATCACCCTGACCCAACAGGCGCTGGCCCTACTGCCCCCCGACGAACTGCGTCTGCGCGGCTTGCTCACCATCGGCCTGGCCGAAGCCTATTATTTGAACGGCAGCGTGCTTGAGGCCGCCCCGATGTATGAACAAGCCATGACTCTGGGCCAGACCAGCCATACGCCCTTTCTGGTTCGGGCCGGCCGGACCCGCCTGGCCGAGGTACAGCGCCTGCAAGGCCGGCTTCACCAAGCGGCTGCTACCTGCCGGCGCTTGGATGCCCTTTCGCTCGACCCGGCCCACGGCCCCTATGTCCAACAGGCCGAGGTGCAGCGCGAGTGGAATGAATTGAGCGCCGCCCGCGAGTCGCTGCGCCAGGCTCTTGAGCACGGGCAGCGCGAGGCCAACGCCCGGATTCTGGCCCCGGCCTACGTTTGCCTGGCCCAAATTTTACAGGCCCAGGGCGACCAGGCCGGCGCGTTGGAGTCAATCCAAACCGCCGCCCAATATATCCCCCCCCTGACCCAACCCTGGGATTTGCCGCCCGTAACGGCCTATGAGGCTTTGATTCGCCTGCGTGGTGGCGACCTGGCCGCCGCCCAAAGCTGGGCGCAGTCGCTCCATTTTGCCGGCCCACCCGATTTTCAGCGCGAGGTGGAAGCCCTCATTTGGGTGCGAGTACAGCTTGCCCGGAGCCGCCCCCGCCAAGCCATAACCCTGTTGGAGCAACTGTGTCCCGCCGCCGAATCCGCCGGACGCCTGAGCCGGGTCATTGAGAGCCTGGCCCTGCTGGCCCTGGCCCGGCTGGCCCAGGGCGATTTTGCTGTGGCAACCTCAGCCCTCAGCCGCGCCCTGGCCCTGGCCGAGCCGGAAGGCTTTGTCCGGCTGTTTGTGGACGAAGGCCAACCGATGGCGGAGCTGTTGGGAAGGATGAAGGGTGAAGGCGGAAGGCGGAAGGAGTACATTAATCAGTTGCTTTTCGCCTTTAAACCGGACACCTGTCACCAAGACGCAAAGAAGAACTATCTTCATCCTTCATCCCTCATCCTTCAGCCTTCTTTATTTGAGCCTCTGACCGAGCGTGAGCTAGAAATCCTACAACTCATCGCCCAGGGTCACTCCAACGCCGAAATTGCCCAGCGCCTGGTGCTCACCCTGGGCACCGTCAAGCTGCATGCCCACCACATTTACGGCAAACTGGCCGTCGTCAATCGCACTCAGGCCATCGTCAAAGCCAGAGAACTCGGCCTCCTCCCCACCGCCTAAGCCATCTCCATCCTTCCGCCTTCATCCTTTCAAACATATATCCCACCTATATCCTCCGATAGATGCGAACTCACCCCCTTTTCGGCTATCCTAAAGCTATCGGTACTATTTAGACCAAAGGTGGCTGGCGCTTGGTCAACTATAATTTTTGCTATACTCAACCACCTTGCTAACAGCAAAAAGCGCTGATCACCTGAAAAGTTACTTTGGAACTAAAGCGAGAGCCAGCATGCAACCATTCCCGGCTATTACCTCCCACCCAATTCAAAAATTAACCCTGGATCGCCCGGCCACCTACCAAATCATCATTCAGGGGCAGCTCGGCCCCGATTGGTCCGATTGGTTCGATGGGCTGAAGCTGGTCAACGACTGCGACGCCCAGGGCAGCGCCGTCACCATTCTCACCGGCCCGGTAGCCGACCAGGCCGCCCTGCATGGCTTGCTGGGCAAAATCTATAACCTGGGTTTGCCTCTACGAGCCATCAACTGCCTTGATTTTGAATCTTGAAACAGGCCAGGTGACTGGCGCTTGGTTAGCACCCAATTTTGCAGGTTTCTGGAAACTTGCCAGAGAAGAAAAGTGCCAGTCACCTGAGCATAATACGAAACAACACCCTTGGAGGAAAGTCTCATATGAAACACCCCAACTTCTTTAACCTCATTTCAATTTCTATACTACTCAGCGCACTTTTATTGACCTCCGCCTGCCGACCTGCCACCCAGCCGGCCGCTGCTGCGCCGCCTTCCCAGGAACAAAGCGGCCAGGCCGTCGAGGTGGCCCCGGTCAAAACCGGCCCCATTGCCCTGGTTTTCGACTACTCCGGCAACCTGGAATCTCAGGCCGATGTCACCCTGGCGCCCCGCGTCTCCGGCCAGATTCAAGAGGTGCTGGTCAAAGTCGGCGATCTGGCCAAAGCGGGCGACCCGATTGCCACCCTGGATCAGGATGTATATGCCGCCCAGCTCAAACAGGCTGAGGCGGTTCTGTCGCAGGCCCAACTAAAGCTGCAAAAAATGGAAGAAGGCGCCCGCCCGGAAGAAGTCGCCGCCGCCGAATCGGCTTTTACTATCAGTCAAAATGCCCTGAGCGATGTTCAGAACATTGACGACAACGAGCGCACCACCGCCGCGGCCAACCTGGCCAATGCTCAATCCGCCCTCAAGCTGGCCCAGGCCGAATACGATAAAATCGCCTGGGCCGGGCAGGTAGGCGAGACGCCCCAGGCCCTCACCCTGGAAAAAGCCACCAACGCTTACGAGCAAGCCCTGGCCGCTTACCAGCTCCAAACCAACCCTTCCAAAGCCCAACTGGCCCCCCTCCAGGCCGCCCTGACCAAAGCCCGGCTCGACTTAGCCCTGGCCAAACAGCCCTTCCGCCCGGTGGATTTTGACCTGGCCCGCGCCGGCATCCAGCAGGCGGAGGCGGCGGTGGAATTAGCTCGCCTGCAACTCGATTACACCACCATCCACGCCCCGTTTGACGGCGTCATCGGCGAAATTTACATTCACGGCGGCAGCATGGTAGACAACAAAACCCCCCTGGCCCTGCTAGTTTCCAACAGCGTTGAGGTGGCCGTCAACGTCGAAGAGAGCCGCCTGGGGCAAGTAGCTCAGGGGCAGCAGGCTTCGCTGCGCGTGTCGGCCTACCCCGGCCTGGAATTCCCCGGCCTCGTCACCAGCGTCGCCCCCATCGCCGACAAAGAGACCCACACCTTCGTAGTTAAAGTGACCCCGCTGGACAAAAAGGGCCTGCTGCGCAGCGGCATGTACGCCGACATCTCCATCTTGGCCCAGGAGAAAAACGACGCCCTGCTGGTTCCCCGTTCCGCCATTACCGTTGTTGAGGGCCACCCGGTGGTATACCGGGTCACGGCCGGCCGGGTCGAACGCGTGCCCGTCACTGTCGGCCTCAGCAGCGACGCCGACCTTGAAATCCTCTCCGGCCTCACCGCCGGCGATACCGTCGTCATCTCCGGCCAGGCCAACCTGCCGGATGGAGCTAAGGTAAAGGTAGTGCCGGAACTGTGACACGTGGTGCGTGAATTGTCATTCCACGCACTACGTCAATTGAAAGATACCATTCTGCTCAAAATTCAAACCCTTTAAGGAAAAACTCTATGGGACTCACCCTCCTCTCCCTAAAACGCCCCTTGACCATGCTGATGATTATCCTGGCGTTTGTGGTGCTGGGCTATCGCTCGCTGACCATGCTCCAGGTAGACCGCATGCCCAAGACGAATCTGCCTTATGTGTCGGTGGTGGCGGTCTACCCCGGCGCTTCGCCCCAGGATGTGGCCGACGAAGCCCTCAAACCCATCGAAGACGCCGTAGCCGGCATTTCGGGCATTGACGAAATCACCTCCCAGGCCAACGAAAACTTTGGCTACGTGCTGATCAAATTCCAGGAAGGCGTCAACAGCGACCAGGCCGCCCTGGATGTGTCTCGCCAGGTTAACACCGTGCGCAGCGACCTGCCTGCCGAGGTTGAAGAACCCACCATCATCAAAGCCGACCTCAACGCCCAGCCGATTATGCAGCTTGTCTTGAGCGGGGCCTTAAACCAAGACGCCTTGTACAATCTGGCCGACAACGACCTCAAGCCGCGCCTGCAAGCGGTATCCGGCGTGGCCTCCGTAGCCATTGCCGGCGGCCGCGAGCGCGAAATCCAAATTTATACCGACCCGCGCCAACTGGCTGCCTACGGCCTGCCGCTGACCTCGGTGGGCCAGGCGCTGACCCTGGAAAATGTCACCGTCCCGGTTGGCGCTATAGAACAGGGCAACCACAAAAATTCGGTGCGCTCGGTGGGCAAATTTACCAGCCTCAAGGACATCGAAGACGTGATTGTGGCCGGCGGCCCCGGCCCGCTGGCCTCGCTGGGCATCTCGCTGCCGGCTAACTTGTTGCCAAAAACCCCCATTGGCATGGATACCGGCGGCCAGGTTTATCTACGCGATGTGGCTACCGTGCAGGCAGGCTTCAAAGATACCACCCGTCTGGTGCGCTATAACGGCCATGCAGCGGTCTTCATCACCATCGTCAAAACCGGCGACGCCAACGCCCTGGATGTGGCCTCTGCCGTCCGCCGTGAAATCGAAACCTTCAAAACCGGCCTGCCAGACGGAGCCAGGCTGGACATCGTCATTGACGATACCCAATTCACCCAGGAATCGGTCAACGCCGTCGGCGAAGACCTGCTGCTGGCCGTGCTGATTACCGGCCTGGTGATGCTGCTCTTCCTGCATACCCTCAACAGCAGCCTGATTGTCATGCTCTCCGTGCCCACCTCCATCATCGCCACCTTTCTCTTGATGTGGGCGCTCGGCTTCAGCCTCAACACCGTCACCCTGATGGCCCTCACCGTCGCCATCGGCATCCTGGTAGACGACTCCATCGTGGTGCTGGAAAACACCGAGCGCCACCTGAAGCTGGGCAAAAAACCGCGCCAGGCCGCTATAGATGGCCGGGCCGAAATCGGGCTGGCCGCCATTACTATCACCCTGGTGATTGTGGTGGTTTACCTGCCGGTCGCCTTCATCACCGGCCTCGTCGGCCAGTTTTTCCGCTCCTACGGCGTCACCATCGCCGTAGCCACCCTCTTTTCGCTGCTCATCTCTTTCACTTTGACCCCCATACTGGCCGCCTTTTGGCTTAAGGACGAAACCAAACCGACCAGACCGGCCACCGGCCTGTGGCGCGTGGCAGCCTTAGCCTGGCGTCCCTTTGGACTCCTGTGGCAGCGTTTTATCCGCCTGTGGGAAGCCCTGTTCACCGGCTTAGCCACCCTTTATGCGGCTGTTCTGAGCTGGACTCTCAAAAATACGGCCACCCAACTCGTCGCAGTGGCCGTTGCCGCCGTAGCGTTGGCCGCCGGGATATACCTGGTGGCCGGCGGCGTGGTCGGCAATGAGTTCTTACCGGTGGAAGACGACGGCCAGATCACCATCAGCCTGGAGCTGCCCGCCGGCTCCAGCCTGGCCGCCACCGACCGGGCGGTGCAGCGGGCCGAGCGTATCATCCGCACCGAAGTGCCCGAAACCGCTGTGATCGTCTCCAACATCGGCGCAGAAATGGGCAATGCCCTCCTCGCCAGCAGCGACAAGGCCAATTTCGCCACCATGATTGTCCGGCTGGTTGACAAAACCGAACGCGCCCGCAGCACCACCGAGGTGATTAATACACTGCGGCCCCAACTGGCCCAAATCCCCGCCGCCAAAGTGTCGTTCAGGCTCAACGCCGCCGTCAGCGGCATGAGCCAGGACATCGAGCTGCGCCTCTTTGGCCCCGACAGCAACAAGCTGATTGATTTGGCTACCCAGGCCGAAGCGGTCATCGCCGTCGTGCCGGGTGCGGTTGACATTCGCAACACCGGTGCGGAACGCTCACCCGAAACCCGCCTGGTGGTGGATCGGGAGCGGGCCAAAGATTTAGCCCTCAGCCCCGGCCAGGTGGCCCGCACCCTGCGCACCGCCCTCAACGGCAGCCAGGTAGGAAGCTACAAACCGGAGGGCCAGAGCGAGGAGCTTGACCTGACCCTGCGCATGCAGGAGTCTGCCCGCAACGACCCGGCTCAACTGCTGCGCCTACCCCTGGCCTACCTGGACGACCAGCCGGTGCGGGTGAGCCAGGTGGCCCAACTGGAAGAAACGCTGGCCCCGGCCAGCCTCAGCCGGGCCAACCGCCAGCCCTCGTTGAGCCTCAAAATCGGCTCAGCCGGCCGGGCCAACGCCGATGTGGCCAACGACATCGAAACTGCCCTGCGTTCCCAGATAGATTTCCCGGCCGGCTATGGCTTTGAGTTCACCGGCCAAACCGATTACCAGCGCCAATCCTTCCAGGATTTGATCGGCGCGCTGCTGCTCTCCATCATCCTCATTTATATGCTGCTGGTGGCGCTGTACCAAAGCTGGCTGCAGCCGCTGGCCATTATGTTCGCTCTGCCGGTCACGGTGGTCGGCGCGTTTGGCGGGCTGTGGCTCACCGGCCAAACCCTCAACGTGATGTCGCTGTTGGGCCTGATTATGCTGGCCGGCATCGTGGTCAAAAACGCCATCCTGTTGGTAGACTTTACCAACCTGCTGCGCCGGGAGCGCGGCTTCAGCCGCAAAGAAGCCCTGGTGGAGGCCGGGCGACTGCGGTTGCGCCCCATCCTGATGACCACCTTTGCCATCATCTTCTCGCTGCTGCCGCTGCTGTTGGGGCAAGGCGCGGGCGCAGAAATGCGCGCCCCCCTGGCCGCAGTCGTCATCGGCGGCAACGTGTCATCCACCCTGTTGACCCTGATTCTGGTGCCGGTGATGTACAACTTCCTGGATTGGGCCGGCGCTTTGGCCGCTAATGCCTTCCGGGCCTTCTTCAACCTTGAGCAAGAAGAGGGCGACGCCCAAGCCGGTACGGCCCCGGCTCGCTAAGACCGCCGGCCGCAGACGGCGGACGGCAAAAATCAACCTGGTTGGCTGGTGTTCAAACTAACGCACAGCGCGAACACCCAAATGCGTTGCAAAACTGAGTTTCGCAACGAGGAGTCCACGCCAAGCGCGAAATACTTAAAAATCAACCCGGTCCCCGGTCGGCAGTCACTTTGTAGAAAGGTACAACTATGCAAAAAGTAAGCCCATTTTCACTTATCCTATGTCTTATCCTATCTGCCTGCGGCGCGGCTCATGCCGATGAGGGCAGCCTGACCCCGCTTGACAAGGCCGCCTGGCCAACGCCCCAGCCGGCTGTTGTGCAGCCGACAGCTACCCCCTTCCCTAAAATCAGCCTAGCCGATTTGGCGACGCCCACTCCAACCGCACAGAAATCCGCAGTTTCTATCGCAGAAGTGCCCGTTACCGTCGCCACAACCCCAACCGAAACGGTAGCTAATAAACCGGCAGAACTTTTGAATCCCACCGCTCCTGATGAGGCAGTCGCTCAGGCTCGCGTGCAGAGCGCGGCCTTGAACGTCCGCCGGGGGCCGAGTGTAACTTATGACCCCATCGGCGTTTTGAAGCAGGGCGATATGGTGGATGTCTTGGGCCTCAACCCCAGCCGAGATTGGGCGCTGGTGCATTCCACCAACCTCGACCAGGGCTGGGTGTCGCTGGCTTATCTGTCCGTTGAAGGCTCGTTAGCCAACGCTCCGGTGGTGGGGATTGATGATGGAAAGATTGAAGCTCCTCAAACAGAAGATACTTCAGCCAAAATCAAATTCCCCCAAGAAAGTGTGGTCACAAACATTCTGCCCCAAGCTCTAAGCTCTAATCTCCAATCTCCAGTTCTCACAGAAGTGGCAAAGGCACACGCTCTCCACCTCCCCGCCGCCATTCGCCCCGGCCCCAGCGCCGGCGACGCCCCCATTGATACAATCAGTGACAGCCAGCCTGAAATTGCCGTGCTGGCCGTGGATCAGAGTCGCCGCTGGGCGCTGGTCACGCCGGCCCACGCTCACCTCGGCTGGATGGCCCTGGCCGACCTGGCGGTGGCGGGCGATCTAACTGCCGCGCCCGTAGCCATCACCGCCTGGAGCAACAGCAACGAGTTGACCCTGCGGGCTGCCCCCGGCATTTACGCCGAAGCGGTCGGCACCCTGCGCATTAATAACCTGGTGCGGGTGCTCGGTCTTAATGAGGGGCGCACCTGGGCTTTAGTTCAGCCACTTTTAGGCGATGGGCACGGCTGGCTCTCGCTCAACTTCCTCACCCTGCACTCCCCCACCGCTGAACTACCGGTCGTAAAGGATGAAGGCGAAGGGCGGAAGGATGAAAGTATATCTCCAACCTCCAACCTCCCAACCTTGCCGGAGGCACGCAGAGCGCAATCTTCCAACCCCCAACCCCACCTGGTCTTTCAGTTTACCAGCGGCGGCGATATTATGGTTATCAACCCGGATGGCAGCGGTCTGCGCCGGTTGACCTCCGGCCTGGACCCGGCCCTATCGCCCGATGGGCAGACGGTGGCCTTTACTCGCTGGCAGAGCGAAACCGGCTCGCTCTGGACGATTCAGGTGGATGGTACGCAAGAGCGTCAAGTAGCCGGCTTTATCAAGCAAGCCAGGGGGCCGGCTTGGTCGCCCGACGGCTCACAGATTGTCTTAAATTTTCAGCACGGCGGCCGCCTGGAAGGGAAAACAAACTGCGCCGATGTGTTGAAAAATCCTAACCCGGCGATCCCCTGGAACGGCCACCTTCACGTAGACCGAAATGACGATCCCAAAGTTAAAATTCAATTTGATGGCGGGGTGATCAAGGGTTTGGTTTGTTGGGATTTGCTGCCCGACCCCCACTGGAGTTTGAAGGTGGTCAGCCTGACCGACGGGCGCGGAGAAGATTTGGACGGCGGCGTCTATGCCTTCCACCCCACCTGGGATCCGGTCCAACCCTGGCGCATTGTCAGCGCCGGTGGGATGGGGCTGGTTGAGGCCAATGCCGTTCAAAAGACCAGCCGCCGCCTGACCGAGGAGGTCGGCGACAGCACGCCGGTTTTCTCACCGGATGGCCGCTATCTGTTGGTGGCAATGGCCAGCGGCGGGGGCACGGACATCTACCGGCTCAACCGCGATAGCAGCGGGCGCGTCCGCCTGACCAAAACCCCATTGTGGGTAACGGCGATGCCCGGCCAGCCCAAACCCTGGCATAATGTTTCGCCCACCTGGTCGCCCGACGGTAGTCAAATCGCCTTTTTGACCGATCGCAGCGGCCAATGGGAAATTTGGTTAATGAATATTGATGGTTCTAATTCACATCCTATGTTTTCCAAGGAGACCCTGGCAAATCTAAGATTCACTTATGAAGGCGCCAATGAAAATATGCTCTCCTGGCGTTAAACCAACCCCTCGCCTCCATTAAGAGGGCCAGTTGTGTAGTGGCCCTCTTATTTTTTTGAAATGAACTATTGACCCTTCTTTAAATTTCATTTGTCCCACTGTGGTCATTAACCTGGTAGAAAAAAGAGATTATTGCCCCACTTGCTCCTCCTTTTTGTCACCTTTTAAAAGATTTTCTCCCCAAGCCAGGAAAAAGGCCAGGTGGTTTTATGTCAAATAACTTTTCATAATGTTTCACAAAGGTCAATGAATCGGTATTTCCTGGATTCACTCTTGCTCAGGCAAAGGCTGAGATAATTTAACATAAAATTTCATCTCCTCAATTTTTGAAAACCACCTTAGTTTGATATAATGAATGAGTAATGGCATTGGTTCCAAAATCTGGTAAAGAGTTCGAAGCATGGCTAGAAAGAAAACATCGCTAAGTTCACCACCCTTGCCCTCCCCTACCGAGGCCTTACCGCCCTCCGGGGAGAGTCCCGTAACGACTGCTCCCCTTGCCTCGATTCTGCCCGACCCCGGCCAGCCCCGCCGCCTCCTCCCCACCGATTTAGCGGCCAGCGTTTCCAATGGCACGATTTCTCCTCAGAATGCGCTCCGCGCCTGGCTTAGTCGAGCAGAAAGCGATACCGCCGAGCCGGCCTTACGTCGCAACGTGCGCGAGTTGAAACGCCTGGCTGCCAGCATCGCGCAGCATGGGCTGATCAGCCCCATTTCGGTGCGGCCTCCGCGCCCCGAAGAGTTCATTCCTCCCGGCGTAGATTATTTCATTGTGACCGGCGAGCGGCGTTATTGGGCGCATGTCTATCTTTTAAGTGAAGGCTTGCAGATTCAAGCGGGACAGACAATAGCAAGCCCTGAACAGATCAAGATTTCTGTCGCTCCTACCGGGATTACCGTTAGAGCTTACCAGCTTATTGAAAATTTATTACGTGAGGATTTAAGCGCCATCGAACGCGCCCAGGGATTATGGGCGCTGCGCTATGAGCTATCGGTGAACTATAGTTCACCCTCAGCCACTCCCGCCGAGGCCGAGGAAGACTCCCCTGCCCTACCGGCTGCCACCGGGGTGAACTACAGTTCACCCCAACTGGCCCCCTGGGCCAGGGTGGAAGAAGTCTTGGGTATCTCCAAACGGTATCGCATCTTTATCACCTCGGTGTTGCAGTTGAGCGAAGCCGCCCAGGCCCTGGTGGCGGCCCACAACCTGGCCGAAGCAACCATCAGACCGATTACCCAAAAGCTCAAAGATAAACCAGATTTACAGCTACAAGCTTTACAACAGTTAATTGAGTGGCAAAATGCTGAGGAGGATGAGGGGCCAGGGCAATCGGTTGTTGCTTCTATCAAAGAGTTTGTTGATCAGCTATTGATTAGAGAAAGTGATAACATCACAGAGAGCGAAGCAACTACGCCAAAACGCACCCGGGCCATCTCCTCCGCTCCGGTGCTGCGCTTTCGGGATAAAGTTCGCCAAACTTTGGATTTTCTGAGCCGCCTGAAGAAAACCGACCGGGCTGAGTTGGCCCGCGCTTTGCAACGGGGAGATCACGCCGATGTCATGCTTGATTTGCGCTTGCTGCGGGAAGAGATTGATACGTTTTTAAGGACTATACCCTCAACTGTTGAGTTATCCGCGACTTCGCCTTCATTAAGCTCGAGCAGTTCCTCTGAAACAAATCTAGCGAGTGAAACTCCATTCAAAAGTCCTACGGACGAAAATTAACCACCTCAGGCCATTAACTTACCCACAATAACATCTTCTGGTTTGGCGTGCCAGGCCTGAAAACTCTCCTCTTGAACAGCCGGTAGCTCACGCCTAATCCGATTAGCCAGAACAAAGCCATAACCAGGTTTCATGGTCAAAGGGATGAGGTCAACCTTGCGAGCTTCACTGGTATCAATAATGTTAAATAAGATTCCCAGACGAATGGGATCACGCATTTGGTCTGCATCAGCATAGAAGCGAGGTGGTGGGTAGGCAGCAACAAGGGCCTGGATATGCCGCTCGTGCAAATCCACGACAATATCTACATCCATTGTGATCCGGGTAACTCCATAAGAAACGCCCGCAAAGGCGCCAATAATCCCGTAGGGCGCTTGAAAACGCTCCAGGTTTTGAAGGACATCAAAATAGAGTTGAAAATTAGGCTCAACCATTTTGTTGCAATCTTTCAAAAACCAACCGAGACAAGGCTAAATCATCCAGGTCTGGATGAGCTTGTCGCAAACGGGCGCGCCAACTGGCTAAAACTACCGCCTGCACATCCAACATAGTTTTGATCCGTTGCCCCGGAGAAACACGCAGAAGTAATCGAATCTGAACCTCATCTACTGGCCCTAAGCGCTGTCTCAGGGCCTCTAAAGATACGCTCTGGGTTGAAACATCATTAGACATGGTCGCAAAGTCAGGCCGAAATCAGCGGCAGCATTTCCATCGAGGCCAGGGTTTTGAGCCGGCCTTTCCACCGCCCCAGCTCTTGCCGCTCCGAGGTTAGATTCTCCAAAAACAGCAGCACCTGCGGGTCAGGCTCCCCGGCTACGGAATGGGCCAGGGGCGTGCCCGGCAGGGGGTAAAAGAAGTGGCTGTTGATGGTGGCCCCCATTTTGGTGAGGCGGCGAATCGCGGCCAGGGTTAGCTCGCGATCTTCGGCAGTCTCCTCGGGCAGGCCAAAGATAAAATCAACCACGCACTTTAAGCCGGCCGCCACAATGATCTCGGCCGACTCGAACACATCTTCCACCGTGTGACCCCGATGGATCAGTTGCAGCATACGCGGCGAGCCGGACTGCGCTCCGATGACGATATTATCATTGGCGCAGTACTGTTTTACCAGGGCTACCGCTTCTTTGGTCACAGCGCCGGGCCGCACCTCTGAGGGAAATGAGCCGTAAAAGGTATTTTCCGGCCCCATCAAGGCGCTGACGGCCCGGATCAATCGCTCCACCGGCTCCAAAGCGGGCTGGCGGCCATCGGGCGAGCCGTAGCAAAAGCAGTCGGCGCTGATAAAACGGGCATAACGCAGGCCCAGTTCTTCTCTGGCCCGCTTGAGCCAATAGAGAATCTGCTCCACACTGCGATAGCGCATCCGCCCGCCCATAAAAAAGGGTGTTTGGCAAAAAGTGCAAGCCCAAGGGCAGCCCCGCGTAATCTCAATAGCCGCTAACTTGCGGTGTTTGAGAGAAAACGGGGGGTAAGCGTCCAGGTTAACCCAGGGGCCGCGCCGGGTGCGGACAAATTTGCCGGCCTCGTCCAGGTAGGCAATGCCGCTCAGCCCCTCGTAGCAGTGCTCTCCGGCCAGAATCCGATCCAGCAGCAGCGGAAAGGCGACCTCCCCTTCACCGGTGACCACCACCTCAAACCCCAGCCGTAAGGTCTGTTCCGGCTCACCGCTGGCATGTGGGCCTCCGGCCAGCAGGGTCACGTTGGACGGGCGCGACTTTAGCCCGTCCAGAACCGGCAAAATCTGAGGTAGTTGGGGTGACATAAAGGAGAAGGCCAGCACTACCCGCCGGTACTGCGCGGCAACCTGGCGCACCCGCGCGCCCAAATCGGCCCGGCCTTGCCAAAACTGCAATTCCAGGTTGGGCCTGGCCTGATCCAGAATCCCGGCCAGGGCTGCAATCGAGTAACGGTTATAACCTTCCAGAACAAAAATTAGCAAATCGGCCATGATGACCCCCTTTTAGGCCCCGGTGCGGGCTTTTGTTAGTAGTTGAGCATAATAATGATTCGCTTGATCAGGGTATAAATCTGCCAGTTGCAGCAGGGTGCGCCAGGCTCGCTGCCGCACATAAGGATCGGAATCTTGAATCAAGGTGTCCAGAACCGCCACCAACAGCTCAACATTCAAACCGGCCAGCCGGTCCAGGGCGTCGCCCAGGGCGCGCCGCACATGGATGTCGGGGTCTACGGCCAAGGCTTGCAGCAGCAGGCCGATCTTTTGGCGGATTGGCTCCGGCGCGTTGGGTAACAAGCTCAAAATTTCGGGCAAAGCTCGCGAAACGGGCCGGCGTAGATTCTGATGCTCGGCCGGCGCGCCGGCTTCGTCCCGACGCAGAAAATAAGCCATGAGGTCCAGGCTGGCTTCTGGCCGGCTGTGGAGCAGGCGCGGCGCTACCCGCTGAATGCAGATGCGAAAGATGCGTTCTGGGTGGGCCCGATTGGCGTGCATGCTGGCCAGGGCTGCATCCGGGTGGGTGCGACTCTCGGCCAGCAGTTGGCGCAGATAGGCCACCACTTCTTGCTGCACCGGGTCTTCCAGGCGCAGGGCAGCCAGGTAAGGTTGAACCGCGGCGGCGCTCATCAACCCTTGATTTTCCAGGTCATGCAGCACCTCCACCGTGGCCATGGCCGTATACACCTCGTCCTGAGGCCGGTAGAGTAATAATTTCAGTGCGGCTTCGGGCCGAAAACGGTGTAATACCGGCGCCGCTTCAATCACCCGGCGGCGGATGTCGGCCCGGTAGTCAGGGTGGTAGTCGCCCCGCAGAATCTCGGCCAGGCGCAAGGTTTCATCCGGTTGAAGTTGCACCAGGCGCGGTAGGGCTTCGGTGATGCGGCGCTTGATTTCCCAGCGATCCTGTTGGGCAGCTTCGGTCAGTGATTTGAAGAGCATGTCTAGCGGCTGCTCCTCGCGGCGAGCCAGAATCTCACCCAACAGGTCGTCAATCAACCCTTCCTCAGGGGTAAGGGCGGCCGAAGGCAGCGCCCGCAAGGTTGAAGCCAAAGCAGCTTCCGGGAGCTGGATATTGAGGCTGCCCGGCCCGGCTCCAGAGGTGCTGGCCGCCGTGTGAGTCAGACGGTAGCCATCCAACATGAGCGCCGTAGTCTGAGCCGCCAGCCGCAGGGTTTCTGGGGGCAGGCCGGGCGTTTGAGCCAGCCGGGTAAAAGCTTCGCTGATCTGGTTGAAATACGGATTGGCCGACGGCGCCGGTTCGGCGGTGGGCAAGGCTGCATAACCGGCCGCTTCGAGCAAACGATTGGTATCTTCTACGCCCAATTTTAAGGCCTGGGCAATGGCCATGAGCTTATCATAACCCGGATTATGGCGGCTGCCTTGCAGCATCCGCTTCAGGTACGAGTCGCTCAAAGGCGTATATTCCTGGGCCGCTTCGGCCAGGGCCGCAATTGATTTGTAAGATGAACGCTCGTAAAACTCTTTAAGCAAGGTAGCCAGGCGGCTCATGCCAATTATCCTGATGAATTTTGATTTTCAAGATCAATAATACGACTGGAAGATTAGAGAATTGGATAAAGAAACGTAGCCAACCTTCCAATCTTCCAGCGTACCAGTCACCTTGCGAGAGATGATAGTTGAGGACAGGTTCTCTGTCAATACTCTCAACCCCGTTTTGACACTATAGTAACGATTTGGCGACTGTAGTAACAAATTTTCACTGTTTATTAGAACTTCTTTTTTTGACAAGCTAATTAGAGTCAAGTAAGATATAGTGACTATAGTCACGTTTTTGTTACCAGTGGTAACCATTATAGCACAGCGTGATCAATTGAAAAAATCAAGGCTGCCGCTGTGCCGATTCAGAGCGAATGGTGCTATAATGGAAGGCAGTCACCGGCATCGCTTGAAACAATAGAGAAACCGCATAAAAATCATATAAATTGCTCTTGCGAGATGTGTCAATCTCGCCCTATGGCCTGGAGGGGTCAATCCAGGCCGAGTGGAATGTCTGGATTTCAGATGGCCTGTCTATTACTTCGTCGTGAAGTTAGCCACCGGGTACGGTGGTATTGGGAGTGACCGGCGAGGTTAACTGTCGAGAACGCAGGTGAATGATGTTGAAACAGATCATCCCAGCCCTGACCGGTTTAGCAGCCTTGCTTCTCCTGGGTGGATATACTATCCACGTGGCCAGGGCAGAACTTTCCGCCTGGCTCAAATTTTTGATCGGTTTAAGCGGCCTGGTCATCTCCCTCGGTTTGATTTTAACCTTACTTTACTGGGCCTGGACCCTGCTGGAGCGGGCCAGGATTGAAAGCGAACGCCGGCGCGAAGCCCAGGCCCGGCGGCGGCTGGCCGAACGAGAAACCGAGGTGATGGTGGTCGTGGCCGGGCACGACGAGCAGGTTCACATCCGCGAGCTGAACCCGCAGGCCAACTGGCGGCCGGCTCACCTGGATCAACGTCTCTATGCCAACGGCCAGCCCGCTGCGCCCAGTCGGGTCGAGCTGGCCTCGTGGCTGGTCTGGCGGCAAAATCGGGCCGGCCCCATGGCCAGTTTGCCGGAAACAAAGCCACCCCAGGCCCTGGAAGCCGGTTTCCCCACTCCCACCGAACTGCCAACCCTGGTGCGCTGGTCTGAGGTCATCCCGCAGCGGCAAGGCAACCTGCAGCACCTGGTTTTAGGGGTGCGCTGGGATGAGCGGGGCCAGCTTGTCCCGGTAACTATCTCTCTGTATGACCTGTTCCACACCCTAGTAGCGGCCTCGTCGGGTTGGGGCAAATCGGTTTTTGCCAATGCTTTGCTGGCCCAATTGGCTACCTGCCCGGAGCCGGTTGAGTTGGTGCTGATTGACCAGCAGGATCACGGGCTGGCCGCTTTCCGGCAGTGCGACCGGCTGCGCTACCCACTCCTGCGCCAGCCGGAAGAGATTCTGAGCGCCTTGCAAGAGGTGTATGATGAGGCGGTCGGCCGGCGCTCTGAGTTATTTGCCTGCTATAACGCGGATGATCTGGCCGATTACAATCGCCGGGCGGATGAGTTTTTGCCGCCGGTCGTGGTGGCGGTGGATGAAGCCTCGGCCCTGCTGGCTTATAAAGAAATCGGGGCCGAACTCAAACGGCACGCCTGGGAGCTGCGCAAATTTGGCGTTTACCAGATTCTTCTGCTAACCAGCGCCAAGGGGGTAGTGATTGACACCGACCATCGCCAGCAGTTTGCCAGCAAAATCCAACTGCATGCCAATGAGCGCGTCCAGGCCCGGCTGCTCCTGGACGCGCCCGAAGCGACCACCTTTCCGCCGGGCCGGGCCGTGGTAGAACTGCCGGGCATGCCTCCTACTATTGTTCAGACCCCCTATATTGACAAACGCGAAGTGCGAGACTTGCTGCGCCCGGCCCTTGCCCCGCCCCCGTCCCCGGTTCCTTTGCCGGAAGCCTCATCTGCCGGGCTGACCGAACAAGACAAAGACCGGTTGTTCAAAGCACGGGTGGAGGCCGGATGGAGCCGCAATGCCGCCAGTTTAGAGGCTTATGGACGGCGCTATGCCGGCGACCTGGTGGAACGCGGCAAGCGGGTGTTGGGCGAAATTTGAACCAGGCGGCTCTACTTCTACCGTCGGGCGGTGCTTCTACCGCAATTTGGCCCGGTTTTTATGGTAGTAGAAGAAGCTCTACCTTTGCGCTTTTAACAGAACGCAGATTTGCACAGAAAAATTTAGAAAAAATCAGCATCAATCAGTCGAATCTGCGTTACACCTACACTTACTGCCAGGGGGCCTATGGCTCCCGTGCTGGTGCGAGTGCCTGCGTGCTAATTTTGGTCGAAATAAGGAGAAGAGGATGACTCGAGTCATTGCCATTGCCAACCAGAAAGGCGGAACCGGGAAAACCACCACGGCGGTTAACCTGGCGGCAGGGCTGGCCCGCGGGGTCAGCAACGGCCGGCGGGTTTTGCTGGTTGATGCCGACCCGCAAGCCAACGCTACCGCTGTCTTTTTGGGGGTTCCTTTTGCCGCTGGGCCGCGCCAGGCCGGGCATGCTACCATTTATGAGGTCATCATGGGCCAAACCGAAGCGGCCCAGGCCATCCGGACACTGACCCTCACTGCCAGCGAGCCGATTCCGGGGGCCAATTTGGATATTTTACCCGCCCATCTGGAACTGGCCTCGGCCGAATTGGAGTTGGTTTCTGCCTTTGAGCGGGAGCGGCGGCTGCGGCAGGCTTTAGCCCCGGTTTTGGAACGCTATCACTATGTGGTGATTGACTGCCCGCCCAGCTTGGGGCTGCTTACCGTCAACGGCCTCATGGCCGCCAGCGAGGTTATTGTGCCGGTGGAGCCAGGCTTCTTCCCCTTGATTGGGCTGCGCCTGTTGCAGCGCACCATCGAGATGATTCAACGAGCCAACCCGGCTTTGCGCATCAGCGGGGTTATTCCCACCATGATGGACCGCACCGCCCTGACCCGCGATACCCAGGAGCAGCTTAGCCAATCTTTTGGCAGTTTATTACTGCCGCCCATCCCGCGCCGGGTGGCCATCGGCGAGGCCCATGCAGCCGGCCAGGATATTTTTGCCTACGAAGGCCGCGGCGAAAGCGTCCGGGCCTATGCTGCGCTCATTAAGGAGGTGATCCGTCGTGGCTAAAAAACGCACCAGCTTAAGCCAAACCTTGTTTGGCGAGATCAATCCCTACGGTGAAGAAACTGCCCAGGCCCCTGAGTCGCCGGCCGGGGCGCCGGTCACTTTTTTGCTGGTCGCCATCCGGCCAGATTTTAGCCAACCCCGGCAGTTGCTTCCCGCCGACCTGAGCGCCGCGCTGGCCAAAGGAGAGATACTCCCCTCTGAGGCGTTGAGCCGCTGGCTAGCCCAGGCTGAAGCCGCCAACACTGACCCCGGCCTGATACATAACGTTGCCGAATTACGCCGCCTGGCCGCCAGTATCCAACAGCACGGTCTAATCAATCCCATTACCCTGCGCCGGCCCCGGCCCGAGGAGCCGGTTCCCGCCGGGGTGGAGTATTTAATTGTCACCGGCGAGCGCCGCTATTGGTCGCATGTGTTGTTGGGCCTGGAAGGTCAGCAGATTCGAGAAGGCCACGCCGTCAGCAGCCCCGACCAAATTAAGGCGGTGGTAGCCAACGAAGGCGTCAGCGTGCGGGCGCACCAATTGATTGAGAATTTGATGCGCGAAGACATCAATGGAGTAGAAAAGGCGCGCGGTCTTTGGGCGCTGCGCTACGAATTATCGGGGGTGAACCATGGTTCACCTGCCGCCGCCGGCCCCGAAGACCAGCTTGTTCCCTGGAGCCAGGTTGAAGAGGTTTTGAACATTTCCAAACGCTACCGCATTTTTGTTACCTCGGTGCTCAACCTGACCCCCGAAGCGCAGCAGTTGGTGACCCGCCACAACCTCAGCGAACGGCTCATCCGCCCGATAGCTCAAAAGCTCAAAGACCAGCCTGCCCTGCAAATTGAGGCCCTGCAACAACTGGTTGACTGGCGGGCCGCCGAGCGGGGCGAGGTAGAACAGCCGGTAGCCGACCTGGCCCAAGAATTGGTGGAGCGCCTGGTGAACCGCACCTTCCGGCCCGGCAAAGGCCGGCCTCACCTCCAGCCCGCCTTTGCGCCGCTCCAAGCGTGACGCCGAGGCTTTTCGCAACCGCGTCCAGGGGGCGCTGCGTTTTCTCAATAAACTGGAAGAACCAGACCTGGCCGGGCTGACCCAGGATTTAGCTACCGCCCAGGAGTACGCCGATGTAGTGGAAGATTTGCGCGACCTGCGCGAGCGGATTGATACCATCCTGGAAGCAGTCTCAATTTACGCCTATAAACGCACCTGATTTTACATAATCTCATTTGCCAATGCCGTAAAAACGTGTAGAATCGAATCAAATTAACCTTCTGGACAGCTTCTGGACAATTGAGAGTGGTAAAATATGTCAACTTGTAAGCAGCTACTTTTAGAGGTGTATCAAGAGCTATACGGGCCTAAGATTACCCTGGCCAACTTAAGCGAGTTGGCCCAGGACCTTAGCCGGATTATAGGCCGCAGCCGGCCCTGGACGGGCAAATTTTTGCACAGCATCATCAAAGAGTATGCCGGCTTTGCCTCTACCACCGAGCACCTCAACAAAGCGCTCACCATCCTGGCGGCCCAACTGGATGGGGCCAGCGAAACCCAGGCCATGGCCCAGGAAATGCCCGGCCTGCTCGCCATCAACGAGCTGCCGGCCGGAACCATCATTCTGGGCCAGGCTCGCCGCTGCGCCCGGCCCGGCTGTGTGGTGCAGTTTGTGCCTACCCATCCGCGTCAAAAATACCACAGCAAAGCCTGCGCCGAAGCCGCCCGGCGGCAGAAATCGTACCACGAAGCCTCGCCCCCCGTAGTCAGGGGGCTGCACAGGGCTAACTCATGAGTGCGATACCGGAAACACCTCAAGTAGCTCAACCAAGCCAGAAGAAATTTGCCAATTGTCTGATTAGAGTTAAAGGAGTTTTTATCAGCGGAAGGGGCCTGGACCGGCGCGTTTATCTTTGCGCCACCGCCCATCCATGTGAGGATTTGGATCGCTCATACAGCGGTGGGGTTTGGCCAGAATCTGCCAAATTCTGGTTGAATCAAGCCGGAGATGCTGCCAACATCTCTATAAAGCAAAAGAGACTTGTGCCATCAAGTCTCTTATCGCTGTCTGAGAATTTGCCTTTGTTTGAGTGAGAGCGCCACCTCTCACTGTGCCAGCCCCTTCCGGTGGGGAAGGGGAAGATGCGCCCATGCGCTTTTCTTAACTTGCACGTCCCTATGATAGCAGGATGTGGCGGTTTTGTCAAGCGCGCATGGTCTTTTTAAGCTGCCTGTAGCCCAGGCTACGGCCCTGATTGAGATATTATGCCCGGCGAAGACAAGCTGCTACACCTTCAGGGTGTTTATAATACCCTCTATAATTCCATAACTCGTCCCGACTTTAAGTTTGCCGTCACCCGTTATTTTATTGACGAGTGGGTGCCGCTGTTAGGGCCGTCTTTAGCCTGGCTGGTAGTTGGCTTACGCCAGCAGTGCTTCTGGAACCAGCGCCGCGATTGGTGCATTGTAGATAAAGCCACCCTGTCCCGTGAAACGGTCCTGGACGAGCGCACCATCGAACGCTGCTTCAAAAAACCCTTTAGCGACTGGTTTGTGCTGGAGATCAGCCATCGCTACCAGTACCGCACCCAGCTTGGCAAAAAGGTCAGGGATAAAAACCGCTACCACCTGCTGCTTGATGACCCTCTGGCGCCGCGCCATCAATTGGGCCTGGCCGCACTGCTGCGTCGCTCCAGGCCGGAACAGGGCGACCCGCTTGACCAGGCCCTCGGCGCAGTTCAAACCATCCTGGCCTTGCCCAATCTGACCGGCAAAATTGCTGATACCGGCCCCTGGCCCTCCAACATGCCCCGCCGCACCATTTTAGAGCTGGCCGCCGAGAGCGCCGGCCTGAATCTGGCCGACTTTGCCGGGGATGCCCGAATCATCACCCTGGATCAGATGTGCGCCCGCCTCTATAACCTGATTGTCCAGCCCAACAAAGTTTACATCGGCTGGCAGTACTTCCGGCTCAAATGGCTGCCGCTGTTGGGCCATTCGCTGGCCTGGCTCATCATTTATATGCGCCGCCAGTGCTATTGGGATGAAAGCAGCGGTGAGCTGCGCGACACGCTGCTGGCTTTTAAAAAAGAGTTGGCCGCCGCCATTGGGCAAACTCCCCGCAACCTGGCCAACCTGCTGGAGAATGAATACCTGCCCCTCTTTTTTGCCGCCCTAAACGCCGACCCGCCGGCCCACGAGGCTGACTCGACGCCCCCGGCGGCCCGCAATAAGCCGGTCTTTTACCAGATTCGCATGGTGGATGAGCCGCTCACCCCAGAAGATCAACTCCAGGTGGCCCAAGAACTGCGCCAGCGATTGAACGGCTCTTTTTATGCCCGTGATCCTGAGCACGGCCAACTCAACATGTTCCCGGCCATGAATTTGCTGTCTAACCGGCAAAAGTTCGCTTATGGGCAAGCAGCAGAAAAAATGCCGGTCAGCGAGTCGAAAAAAGGCCGTTTAGATGAACCGAAAATGGAAATTTTGCCGCAACATGCCGGGGCAGGTACCGGAAAAAATGCCGTAACTTTAAAAGACTCTTCATTACCTTCTGAGTCTAAAAAAGAACAACAAGCAATACCCCTTCAAGCTGCTGCTGCCAGAGATGAAGCAATCCAAACAATTTTGGATGATTTGCAAGTACAGGAACCCATACGGAGCCGCCTGTTAGCAGATCCTTACATAACCGCGCCCAAAATAGGCGCTTGGTTTCTTTATGCCGAAACTCAAACCAATTTGCGTGACCCGCAAGGCTATGTCATCAAACGTTTGCTGGCCCATGATCCACCCCCGGAAAAATTTATGGTCTTTGCCAAAATGGACGACGCCACCTGGTCGCGCTTTGAGGAGTCAGCCCAACGCCTTCGCCAGGGTCAGCTCCCTCAGCCCTCCCTGACGCCCGACTTGATTGATACCTTTGTCAGTTGGGCCGAGGTTTACGCCGGTTTGGAC
>CAZDMM010000003.1:2138-35827 GCA_964505845.1 uncultured Caldilineaceae bacterium | reverse complement strand
ACACCGTCGAGCGATGATGTTCTCCTGAATGAAGTCCAGACGGACTCCTGGGAACATCCCACTGGCTGTGACGCGCTTGATTCCAACGGTGCGCCGCTGCCCGACCCGTTGAACTTAGGCCCCAACTGTATCGAAGTCCCCAACATCTCTAACGAGGTTAAGGATGGCGTCTTTGATGGCGGCTACGCCTTTGAGAGTTACTGGACCCCCTTCTTGGGCGCAGAGGGAGCGGTGGAAGAAGATGGCTTGCCTGCTGGCGACTACGTCGTCGAGGTGGTGACGCCGCCCTATTACCAAATCCTCAAAGAAGAAGACCAGAACACCGACGAAGGCAACGAATTTATCCCGGCCTTCCCGCCGGCGGAATGTGTTGGCCCGCTCCACCTGGTCAGCGATTCGCGCAACCCCTATGACGGTCAGAACATGCCGCTGTGTAACAAAAGGCTGGTCACTCTGCAAGACCAGCAGAACGCGGCCGCCGATTTCTTCCTCTTCAGCGATAGTGACGACGATGGGGACGCGGCGACCCGCAACTGGACCACCAGCGAAGCCGTGCCGACGGCTGGCCGCATCTACGGCTTCCTGCTGGACGATCTCAACATCGAGACCGACCCCGGCCTGATCTACTACGGCGAGAAGCGGGGCATCCCCAACACCTCCGTCGGCATCCGCGACTTTAGCGGCCGCTTGATCACCATGCTCACCACCGACCAGAACGGTATTTTTGAAGTCGTGCTGCCTTCCACTTACACGGCTAATTGTCCCATCCCCTCCGGCGTTTGCCCGGGGATGTACCGGGTGATCGGCAACGACCCCGGTGACCCGGACAATCCCAGCCCTAACTTCAACCCTAACTACCAGACCATCACCTTTGTCTTTGACGTCTGGCCGGGCAAAACCACCTTCGCCGACGTGGCCCTCTTCCCCATTACCGCCTTTACCGCCTTCCCTGGTTCCCAGTTTGGCCAGCCGGCCCTGTGCCTGCCGGCCGCCGACCAGCCGCAGGTCTTTGTGGTGGACCCACCCTACGGCAATGCCGGCAGCCCCTCCCTCATTGCCATCACCGGCGCCGGCTTTGGGGCCACTCAGGGCAGCGGCGCGGTGACGATTAACGGCAGCCCGCTGGCGGTATCCAGTTGGTCGGATACATCCATTCAGGTGACCATTCCGCCCGGCTTTGCCAACGGCCCCGGCCAACTGCTGGTGACTGCCGGCAACGGCAAGATCAGCCAGACCGGCATCACCTTCCACGTCGGGGCGACGCCTGACTTTATCGTTGACCCCGGCGACTCGATCCAGGCCGCGATTGACGCAGCCGCCCCGGGCGACCTGATTGTCCTGACCCCCGGTCAGCACTTTGGCGCGGTCAACTTGAACAAGGCCGTTACCCTGCAAGGCTACGGTCCGGGCGTAAACGACGGGTTTGGTACCGGCGGTTCCGTGCTCGATCAGCGCTTTATCCTCGACCCTGTCGGCATCAATATCGTCGGCGGCGCACCCGGCCAGTTTACTGCACTCCTGCACCCGCAAATTGACGGCTTCCGCATCTCCAACGCCCGCGACGAGCAGGATGTTGGCGGCGGCGTCCACGTGGACCTCAACGGCGAGTTTGCGGTAATTAGCAACAACGTCATCCAGAGCAACGGCGGCAACTTCGGCGGCGGTATTACCCTGGGTGAACCGTACCGGGGTGACAACAATAACGATAACATTCGCATCCATCACAACCGCATCCTCAACAACGGCGGCTTCAGCCTGGCCGGCGGCATCGGTATCTTTAATGGCGCCAACGATTACGAAATTGCCCACAACGAAATCTGCGGCAACTACTCCGGCGAATACGGCGGCGGTATCTCCCACTTTGGCCTGAGCCGGCGCGGCCGCATCCACCACAACCTGGTCTATTTTAACAACGCCTTTGACGAAGGCGGCGGGGTGATGATTGCCGGCGAGCAGCCGGTAGCCCCGGCCACTTTCACCGCCGGCGCGGGCGAGGTTGACATTGACCACAACCTGATCCAGGGCAACATGTCCAACGACGACGGCGGCGGGGTCAGGCTGCTGCAGCCGCTCGACTTTGCCATCAACATCAGCAACAACATCATCGTCAACAACGTCTCCACCGATTTTGGCGGCGGCATTGCCCTGGACGACGCCTCGGCCGTGACCATTGTTAACAACACCATCGCCCGCAACGCCAATACCTCCACCTCCGAAGACGCCAATGGCCGCCACCATATTCCCAACGGGGCCGGCGTGGCCGTTGAAACCTACAGCGCCGGTTTTGAGGCTTATCTTGGCATCGGGCCGGGCGGTTACGTAGACCCGGTGATGTTCAACAATATCATCTGTGAGAATCAGGCTTACACCTGGGATGGGGCCAACCTGCTGTTCAACAGCATCTTTGATTTGCAGGTTTTTGCCGGCGGCGCGGGCCAGGTGCTGCACCCCACCGCCTCGCTGCTAACCGACCCTAACGATGTGACCGAAAGCTTTGCCCCGCATGCCACCAATCTGGCCTGCGGTGATCTGAACGCCCTGTTCCCCAGCCATTACGTTACCCAGCTCAGCGCCGTGCCCTTCCGCATGGAACCCGACTTTATTACCGTCATCATGGTCACCGTTCCGCAGCCAATCACCTTGCAGGGCAACTATCATACTCAGGCGGCGGCGCCGGCCGTTGATACCGGAGCTGCGCTAGACCCCCTGGGCAGCGGCGCGGCGGCGGCCTGTGATGATTATGACCACGACGGGCGGCCTTTCAACGATCTGTACGACATCGGGGCGGATGAGCAGCCCGGCTTGGCCCCGGCTCCCGGCTGCAGCGCCGGCGGCTCGTTTAACCTGGCCCCGGTGGTTGAGGCCGGCCTGGCCCAAACTATTACCCTGCCGGCGGCAGTCAATCTGAGCGGGACCGTCAACGACGACGGCCTGGTCAACCCCACCCTCATCATCACCTGGACGGTAACCGGCGGGCCGGGGGCAGTTACCTTTGCCCCTAACCCCAACGTTATCACCCCTACCGCCACCTTTGCCGCCGCCGGTCTCTACACCCTCACCCTGACGGCCTATGATGGCCAGCTTACCGCCAGCGACCTGGTCACGGTCACGGTCAACCCGGCTGGCAGCTTACCGGTGGCCGATCTCTATCTCTCGCTGGTCAACAACGGCGGCGTGGCCGGTTATACGGTTGGCGCGGTCAGCGGCGTGCGTGATGAAGACATCCTCGGCTTTAACGATGCCACCGATACCTTCATGATGGTCTTTGATGGCTCTGACGTAGGTATCAACGGCGGGCAGGATTTGGACGCCTTCGATATCGTTGACGGCGGCAGCGCCATCCTCATCTCCTTTGAGTCGGCGGCCAGCCTTGATCTCAACGGCGATAACATCCTGGACCCGGTGGATGACTCCGATATTGTTAAATTTACCGGCAGCGCCTATGGCGCGACTACGGCCGGAACCTTCAGCATGTTCCTGCGAGGGGTGGACGTCGGCCTGACCACCCCCAGCGAGGATGTGGACGCTATAGACCTGCTCCCTGACGGCACGCTGTTGATCTCTACCAGAGGGCCGGTAACTGTGCCCGGCGGCGTGTCTGGCGTGGGCCAGGATATTCTGGCCTTTACCCCCGCCACGCCCAACTTCTACACCAGCGGGGCCTGGGGCATGTACTTTGATGGCTCTGACGTGGGGCTGGGCGCGGCCGGTGAGAATATTGACGCCGTCTCCAGTTTTGGCGGCGATATTTACCTGAGCACCACCGGCGACGTTGCGGCGCCTTTTATCCCGCCCAATCCTGGGGTAGACGCCCAGAATGACGATGTCTTTATCTGCGCTGCGCCTACCACCGGGCCGAATACCGCCTGCACCTCGGGCAGCCTCTACTTTGACGGCGCCGCCTTTGGCCTGGGTGGTAACGATATAGACGGAATTGACCGGCCTTAGAGCCTATCCACCTACAGAGGTCTCTGGATAGGGACTTAAGCGAGGCTTACCTCTCCCCCCTGCCCCTTCAGGGGCGGGGACGGGGGAGGGCAAATGGTCGCTCTAAACAAGCAGCTACAGGAGGAAGCTTACGATGACTGAGAAATTTACCCCTCGCAGATTTAGCCGGCGCGACTTTCTTAAATTGGGGGCCAAAGGGACGCTGCTGGCTGTCCTGTCGGCCATGAGCCACCTGCCGCCCGCTCAGGCCGCCCTGGCCCGGCCGGCCGGCATGGCCGGGCCGGCGCTCCCCCCGGCCCGGCCGGCCGCCGCCACGCTTAATTTGCGCCTGGCGGCCACCGACGGTTACATCTCTTTGCCGGGCCGGCGCATTTTTCCTGACCCCGGCAACACCGGGGGTGATCCCTTTGCCACACCGGATGAGCATAATGGTTTGTATGCTTTTGGCTTTGTGGAGGTACCGCTGTCAGATACTATTGCCGAGGCCATTAATCGGGTTAAAGGCAAAGTGCGAGGCCCGGCCCCTATTATCGGGGTGAACGAGAACGACACCCTGTACATTACCGTGCTCAACGCCGGCCTGGTGGGGCGGCCAGACCTGGATGACTCCCACACCATCCACTGGCACGGTTTCCGCAACCCCAACGCCGTTTTTGACGGGGTGCCGGAAGTGTCTATTGCCGTACCCCCGTCCCGCGAATTTCCTTACTTCTTCCGGCCCAAAGTGCCGGGCACTTACATGTACCACTGCCACTTTGAAGACTCGGAGCATGTGCAGATGGGCATGGATGGCATTGTTTTTATCCGGCCGGCCGGTGCGCCCAACCAGGCTTATGCCGACGGCAGCACCGCCTTTGACCGGGAGTACACCCTGCTGCTGAATGAAATTGATACCACCCCGCACGATAATCTGATCAACGTGCAAGAGTTTGTCTGGTCTAACTACGACCCCAACTACTGGGTGATCAACAGCCGCTCTTACCCCGATACGCTCTTAACCGACGATGACATTGTTGGCACCGAGCTGGCAGGCCGGCAGCCGGTCTCCTCGCTGATCCAGGCCAACGAGGGCGAGACCATTTTGCTGCGCATGGCTAACTTGGGCTACGAGCAGCAAACTATGCAAATGCAGGGTTTGCACATGAGGGTGGTCGGCCACGATGCTACCTTCTTAGGCCCGCTGGCCTACCAAACCCACACCATTTACATTGGGCCGGGTGAGGCCCGCGATATTCTGTTTGAAGCGCCGGGCTATAATTCCAGCTTGCCGGGAGGCAGCGACAGCAACGGGCCTTACAACGTGTACTGGTTCAAAAACCATCACCCCCAGCGGCTGGTCAACGGCGCAGTTGAAAACGATAACCTGGCCCAGGCGGGGTCTCTGGAAGATATTGATGGCAATGCCGTGGCCCTGGGCGGCCAGATTACCCAGGTGCGGGTGTACCAGGGCGCAGACACGCTTGCCCCGCAAACCAGGCCCAATCAAACCTTTGGGCGGACGCGCCCATAACGCCGAGTTAGCTGAATCTCACTGAAAGGAGAAAGATGATGCTTCATAAGATGCGCCTTAAAAAAGTCAGGTTGGGCTTGGTGCTGCTCATCGGCGTGCTGGGCGTAACGCTCTGGCCCGCTCTGGCCGCCGGCCGGACCCGGCTGGCTCCGGCGGCTGCCCCGGCCACCCTGTCCGACATCTGCACCACCGGCCCTACCTTTAACCTTGAAACCCAAACCGGCCACATGCAAACCCCCGACGGCAACAGCCTCTTTATGTGGACATTTGCCAACAGCGATGCCGGGGGAAATTTTCAGGTGCCCAGCCCGGTGTTGTGCGTCAATGAAGGCGATACCGTCACCATCAACCTCACCAACCACCTGCCCGAAGCCACCTCCATTATTTTTCCGGGGCAAATCGGGGTTACAGCCAGCGGCGATGCCGCCGGGCTTTTTACCGCCGAGGCTAACGCCGCCGGTGGCTCGGCCAGCTACACCTTTACCGCCAACCGGCCGGGCACCTATCTTTATGAAAGCGGCACCGATCCCCACAAGCAGGTAGAGATGGGCCTGTACGGCGCTTTAATTGTGCGCCCGGCCATGGGGGCTAACTTTGCCTACAACAACGCCTCCACCGAGTTTGAACCGGGGCGAGAATTTTTGCTGCTGATCCACGATTTGGACCCGGCCCTGCATCAGGCCGTGGAGCGAAACCAAACCTTTGATGTGACCCACCGCAAAGACCACTACTGGACCGTCAACGGGCGCTCCTTCCCCGATTCTATCGCCCCCAATCATGCACCCTGGCTGCCCCACCAACCTTACGGAGCCTTGGTGGAGGTGAAGGCAGATGTTGACCCCAACAATTTGGGCCGCCCTGCCCTCATTCGCTATATCAACGCCGGCCTGGAGAACCACCCCTTTCACCCGCACGGCAACCACATGCGGGTCATCGGCCGGGATGGCCGGCTGTTAAGCCTGCCCTATGAAAATTTCAGCACCACCATCGGCGCGGGCCAAACCTATGATTTGCTCTTTCGCTGGATCAATGTGGAACAATGGGGCGCTAACGGCAATCCTCCCCGGATTAGAGACCAGGTCACTTATCCGGGTTTGCTGAACCTGGTCTTCAAAGATGGGTTAACCTGGTTCAGCGGCGACCCCGACCTGGGCGTGCAGGCCGATTTTCCACCCGGCAATACCCTGCTCAACGAGTGCGGTGAGTTCTACTTTCCCTGGCACAGCCACGCCCTCAACGAGTTTCAAAACTTTGACGAAGGCTTTGGCGGCCTGGCAACCCTGGTTAGGGTTGACCCGCCGGGAAGCTGTGGTCAATAAACGCCGGGAACGATCCCTATGCAGAAGGAGATACAGACTATGCTGACAAGAAAGAGTAGAATCACCGGATTGGGTTTCGTTCCGCTGCTGGCGGCGCTTGTGTGGGCCGCCTCGCTCAACAGCGCCCCGGCCCTGGCCGCGGCTCCGGCTGCAGCCGCTGTTACCCTGGAACTGTGCGCCAACGTGGGCAGCGTCACCATGCCCGATGGCCTCTCCGTGCCCATTTGGGGCTTTGCCCCCATCTCCACCAGCAACGACTGCTCCCTGCCGGCCCAACTGCCCGGCCCTGAACTGCGGGTTAACGCCGGCGATGATGTCACCATTATCCTGCACAACAATCTGCCGGTCCCAACCTCCTTCAGCCTGCCGGGGCAGGTGCTCAGCGGGGTCAGCGGCGGATCGGCCGGTACTTTTACCCAAGAAGCCAACCCCGGCGATACCGTAACCTACCAGTTTAATAATGTAGCGGCCGGCACTTACCTGTATGAAAGCGGCACGTCTGACCAGCCGCAGACGGCAATGGGCCTGTACGGCGCTTTCATGGTTGACCCGGCTGCGCCAGGTCAGGCTTATGATGACGCCTCAACCGCCTACGATGTGGAGCAAGTGCTGGTGCTGAGCGAGCTTGACCCAGCCCTAAACGCCGACCCGTCTGGTTTTAACCTGCTGGATTACAACCCCACCTACTGGCTGCTCAACGGGCGGGCCTTTGGCGGCCCGGCCGGCAGCAACGCCAACCCCGATGTGCTTGACCCCGACGCTCCCGGCGCCTCGCAGCCTTACTCCTCGGCCATCAACGCCGACCTGAGCGCGGGCCAGAATACCATCCTGGTGCGTTATCTGAACGCCGGGGGTACCCACCACACCATGCTGCTGCTTGGCGAGTATCAGCGGGTTATTGCCAGAGATGCAGATTTTCTGGGCAGCGGGCAGGCTTTTGACGCCGTCGCCGAGACCATTCCCTCCGGTCACACCACCGACGTGCTCATCAGCCCCACCGCCGCCGGCAACTTTCCCCTCTTCAACCGCCAGCTTCATCTTACCAACGGCAGCCCCGGCCCCGGGCATTACTTTCCCGGCGGGGGCATGTTGACCTTTTTAACGGCGACCGGCGTGGCCACACCGCCGGCCCAGGCCGACCTGGCCGTTGCCATGACCGACTCGCCCGACCCGGCGACGGCCGGAACGAATGTGACTTACCTGGTCACTGTTACCAACAACGGGCCTGACCAGGCCGATAATGTGGTCTTATCCAATACCCTGCCCGGCGGGGTCACGCTGGTTTCGGCAACGCCCTCTCAAGGTTCCTGCGATACCACCATCACCTGTAACCTGGGGAGCATCCCCTTCCCCGGCAGCGCCACCGTTACCATTGTGGTCACTCCCGGCGCGGCCGGCTCCTTGTCTAACACCGCCAGTGTTGTCTCTACCACCGGCGATCCAAGCCCCGGCAATGAGAGCGCCAGCCAGAGCACTACCGTTAATCCGGCCCCTAACAAACACATTGGCGATCTGGACCAATCCGCCAGCAACCCTCCCCTCATTGGCTGGTTTGCTACCGTGGTCATCCGGGTTGACAACGCAACGCATGGCCCTGTCGCCGGGGCAGTTCCGGCCGGCGCGTGGAGTCCGGGGGGAACCGCCATCTTAAACACCTGCGCCTTTGGCACATCGTCCGGCGGGACATGCTTGATCACCAGAGGGTTTCCTGACTCTGTCGCCAGCGTCACCTTCACGGTCAGCGGTGTTACCGGCGCAGCCGGGGCCGGGCCATACATGCCGGCCAACAACCACGACCCCGACAGCGGAACCCAGGCCAGCAACGGTACCAGCATCACCATTGCCCGGCCCTGATATTAAGCTTCACGGCGTCAGCCCTAAATCGTATGGAGGTAAATCATGGCCTCGAATACTTTTACCAAGCCCTCTGAGCCGCCCCGCGACTTGTGGGGTTTAATCGGCCTGGCAGGCGCAATCTTCTGCCTGACCGGGTTGATCATCGGCATGATCCTGACCTGGCCCAGCCTGGTTAGCTTCAGGCATGATGCAGCGGCGCATGACCCGCTGCAGGGCCTCTCGCAAACCCTCTTTACCGCTGAAACCGGCCTGCGCCTCATTCGCGTCAGCAGCACCGCCGGGGGTGGGATGATTGATATGCGCTACCGGGTGGTAGACCCGGACAAAGCCGTGATTGTGCATGACACCAAAACCCCGCCTGCCTTGATGAACGAGGCCACCGGGCGGATTGTTGACCGGCCCTTTCACGATCACTCCTCCAAGAGCCAGCTTAAGGCCGGCGTCATTTACAATGAAATCCTGGTCAACGAGGGTGGGGTGATCAGGCCGGGGGATCTGGTCACAGTGCGGGTTGGCGCAGCGCGCCTTGAGCACGTGCCGGTGCAGTAGTCTATGAGACGGCCTCAAGGTTCTGCCGCGGCCCGGCTGGCCTTCCTTCTGGTGAGTGGGTTGGCCTGCCTGTGGCTGGCGGCCGCAGCCGCCGCTCATGCGCTGCTGCTCAAATCCATGCCTGAAAATGAAGCCGTGTTGGCTCAACCACCCAGGCAGGTAACAGCCTGGTTTAGCCAGGAGCTTGACACCCATCTGAGCGCGCTGCAAGTGGTGGATGCCGGCGGGCAGCCGGTTGATAACGGCGATGGCGAGGTGGACCTTAGTGACCCGGCGCATGCCTCCATGCAAGTTACCCTGCCGGCTGCGCTGCCCACCGGCGCTTACCGGGTCCTCTGGACGGCCGTCAGCGCCGATGATGGCGATACCACCGCCGGTGAATTTAGCTTTTCCGTAGGCCGGGCTGACGCCAACCAGGTTTCAACCCCGGCCACAATCCCCGGCAGGGCCAGGGCCAGGTCGCTCGGCTGGCTGGCGGCCGGGTTGGGGCTTGTCTGCCTGGTGGGGCTGGCAGCGGCGCTGCGGCGCCGGGTTAAGGCCGGCTGCTGGTCATGGCGGTAAGCTGCGGCGAAAGGAGGCAGGAAGCGCATGCAAAAGAAGCTGGTTGTCACGTTGGGTCTGGCTTTGGGATTGGGGCTGGTGGTAAGCCTGGCTGTGGTGTTGGCGCAGGGGCCGGGGCGAGAGAGCGGGGAAGAGGGGGTGGCGGCAGAGCAGCGCAGTCTGGAAGGGTCAGGGTTGGGGGATGCGCCGTCGCCGGGCTTTACGGTGTTGTATATGTTCACGGGGGTAGCCAACGACAGCACGGGGGAGGATCAGATAGCGACCTCGGTTCACTGCACCAACTTTGGGTTGACGGCGGTGACGGTGGAGGTGCAATTTTTTCAGAGTGGGGGAGGGTCGGCGTTGGCGTCGCCCTTCACCGACATTTTGTCGGCCCACGAGACAGGCACCTATTCCACCCAAGCGACCCTGTTTACCGAATTTCCGTTGAACACGGCCGGCATCGAGCAGGGGTCGGGCCGGGTGCTGGTCAAAGAGCATACCCAGGTGATTTGCACCGCTCAACTCCTCCAACCCGGCGCTATTACTCCCACCTTTGTCTCAGAGTTGGAAATGTACAAGCCTTAAAAACTGTCTGAAAAGTAGGCTGGCCTGCCGGAGATGGTTTGATGCGGAGGATAAAAACGGTTGTCACGTTGGGTCTGGCTTTGGGATTGGGGCTGGTGGTAAGCCTGGCTGTGGTGTTGGCGCAGGGGCCGGGGCGAGAGAGCGGGGAAGAGGGGGTGGCGGCAGAGCAGCGCAGTCTGGAAGGGTCAGGGTTGGGGGATGCGCCGTCGCCGGGCTTTACGGTGTTGTATATGTTCACGGGGGTAGCCAACGACAGCACGGGGGAGGATCAGATAGCGACCTCGGTTCACTGCACCAACTTTGGGTTGACGGCGGTGACGGTGGAGGTGCAATTTTTTCAGAGTGGGGGAGGGTCGGCGTTGGCGTCGCCCTTCACCGACATTTTGTCGGCCCACGAGACAGGCACCTATTCCACCCAAGCGACCCTGTTTACCGAATTTCCGTTGAACACGGCCGGCATCGAGCAGGGGTCGGGCCGGGTGCTGGTCAAAGAGCATACCCAGGTGATTTGCACCGCTCAACTCCTCCAACCCGGCGCTATTACTCCCACCTTCATGGCCAAACTACCTATGTTTGATAGCCATGGCGAGTTGGTGGGCAGGGTGCGCCAGATTTTTTTGCCGGTCATCTTCAAGCCATAGCCGGCTGTAAATAGTCTTTTTTGTGTTAAAAGAACTAGTTCTTTTCGCCAGAACCGGTCTGATGATAGTCCTTTTTTAGTTCTTTAAGGGTGGGGCAGGGTCATTAACACCCAGGAGACCTTTTCATATAATAGGTATGTCTCCCATACTATCATGGTCAACCTAATCCTTAAAAACTGTCTGAAAAGCCGGTGGTTTAGCTTCCCGGAGGCTGGTTTCCAGAGACAATCTCTGGCGTTAACAGCCGGTCTTCCTCAGGATCGAGCCTCCGGGAAGCTTTTCAGACAGGCTTTTAGAAGAAGCTGGTTAGCGGCCCTGCTGGCCCTTCTGGCGGCGGCTGTAATTCCCACCAGTGCTGCGGCTCATGCTATCCTGGTGCGCTCCGACCCGGCCGACAACGCTATCCTGGCCAAGGCGCCGTCTGAGGTGCGCCTTTGGTTCAGCGAAGCCATTTCTTCCCAGTTTAGCAGCGCCCAAATTTTAGACGCCCAGGGCCGGGTAGTGCGGCTTCACAAGCTCCGGGTTGAGCCGGCCGAGAAGCTTTTGCTCTTGAAGCTGCCCCCTCTGCCGCCTGGCCTTTACAGCGTGCGCTGGCGGGTGCTGTCGGAGGCTGACGGCCATTTTACCCAGGGCCTGCGGGGGGTTGGGGTAGGGGCTAAGGCAGACCTGTCCGGCGCCGCAGCGTTCCAGGCCGAAACCCAGATCCCGGCGCTGGAGGTGCTGCTGCGCTGGCTTAACTATTCTTTTCTGCTGACCCTGGCCGGCAGTGTGGGGGTGGCTTATTGGGTTTTGGGCTTTACCCGCCCCTCGCCCGGCGAAGCTCCGCCGCTTAAGGCGCTGCGGATTGCCGCCCAAAGCCGGGTTTTGGCCCTGGCGGCCGCCTGCGCCGGCCTGGCCCTGGCGGCAGGGTTCGGCCTGCTGTTGTGGCAGATGATGCTGCTGCTAGAAACGCTGCCGGAGAGCGCCTCCCCGGCCGGCATAATCTGGCCTTTGCTTGGCCAAACTCGTTGGGGCCTGCTGTGGCTGCTGCGCCAGGGGATTTTGGCGGCGCTGCTGGCCGGGCTGTTCCGGCTGCAGCGCGGGCCGGTACAATCCTTGACGCTTGAGAAGGGCCAGGGCAACGCAGCAGGAGTTAAATTCCTGACCGCTGCTTCTCTGTTGAACCACAAATCGCTTTTGGCGCTGACCGGCCTGCTGCTGCTGGCTCTGCTGGCGGTGCAGGCTTTGACCGGGCATGCGGCGGCCCTCACCCCAAACACGGCTGTGGCGGTGGCCGTAGATACGCTCCACCTGCTGGCGGCCGGCTTGTGGCTGGGTGGGCTGCTGGCCCTGCTGCTGGCCGGATTGCCGCTGCTGAGGCGGAACCAGCATCAAGCTGATGGGGCTGCCCTGGCGCGGGCCGGCTGGGGGGCTTTTAGCGGCCTGGCTGCCCTCAGCGTGGGGCTGCTGCTGGCTACCGGGTTGTACAACACCGGCCGGCAGGCGGCCTCGTTTGATGCTTTGCTGGCTACCCTGTACGGGCAGGCCCTCCTGGGCAAAATTAGCTTGTTCCTGCTGGCCGGCGTGCTGGGCCTGTTGAATGTGCTGCTGCTGCATCCCTCCCTGGCCGCACCGCTGGCGCGTTGGCTGCATCGCCCGCCGGGGTGGACGCCTCTCCCCCTCTGCCGCCTGCCGGCCCTGCTTTTAGCCGAAGCCGGGGTAGGGTTGGTGGTCTTGCTGGTTACGGGCCTGGTCACGGCGGCTCCGCCGGCGCGTGGGGCGGAGTTTGAGGTGGCGGCGGAAGAAATTCCGGCCATGCTTGACCAGATGGCCGATGATATGCTGGTCACCTTCTCGGCCAAGCCCAACCGGCCCGGCCAAAATATCTTCACCGTGCGGGCGGTGAGCACCCGGCGTCCACCCCCGGCCGAGGTGATGCGGGTTATCCTGCACTTTACCTTTTTGGACCAGGATTTAGGCCGCACCTCCGCCGACGCGCTTGAGCTTGAGCCGGGACTCTACCAGGTGGGCGGCGGCAACCTCAGCCTGGCCGGGGCCTGGCAGGTGCAGGTAGTGGTCCGGCGGCAGGGCCTTGAAGACAGCGTGGCTCGCTTCACGTGGCTGGTGGCCCCGGCAGGTCCGGCCCGCCCGGTCATTATTTCTAAGCGGCCTCTGGAGCCGACCCTCACCGCAGCCGCCGGGATACTCGGCTTGGGGCTGATGTTGGCGGCCGGGCTGTGGCTGGGGCGCCGGCGTTGGGCGCGCTCCTGGCCTGCACCCATGCCAGAGCTGCGAGGGGTAGCCGATGAAGCAGAGCGGGTGGCGGCGCCTGGAAACAGGTTATAGGGCATGACCGGTGGCAGCCTGGGCGAGAAGGCCCTCGTGGGGGGCGTAGTGCTGGCTTTGCTGTTTGTGCTCCTGCCGCTTCACCGGCCGGCCGCCCAGGTTCAGGCTGCGCTGCCGGCCTTCACCGCCGGGGGCGCTCCTGCGGAGGCGGCCACTCTAACGCCCCCGGTGCAGGCGGCGCTGCGGGCGCTCAAGGCCGGTGAGCAGTTGAGCGTGATTGTTACCCTCAAAGAGCAGGTAGATTTGCCCCGGTTGGCCTCCGACGCGGCCCGGCTCAACCGGGCGGCCCGGCTTAACCGGGTGGTAGAAACCCTGCAGGCCAAAGCCGCTCTCAGCCAGCGGGCGCTCAGGGCCTGGCTTGCCCAACGGCAGGCCCAGGGACAGGCCGGCCCGGCCACGTATTTTTGGATTTTCAACGGCCTGGCCGTTTCAGCCCCTCCGGGCGTGATTCAAGAGTTGGCGGCCCGGCCCGAGGTGCTCAAGATCAGCCTCAATGAAACGATCCAGGCCCCGCCGCTCTTGCCGGCAGAGCCGGGGCAAATCGGCGCCCAGGCCGCCCAACCCAATCTAACGCTTATTAATGTTCAGGCGTTGTGGGATTTGGGCTATCAAGGGCAGGGCCTGGTCATAGCCAACATGGATACCGGGGTAGACGGCGCTCACCCAGACCTTGGCCCCAAGTGGCGGGGCGGCTCCAATAGCTGGTACGACCCGTACAACCAGCATCCATCCACACCCACCGACCTGGCCGGGAGCAGCAGCGGCCACGGCACCCGCACTATGGGCCTGATGGTGGGCGGAGAAGATGGCGGCGTTGCCTTTGGCATTGCTCCCCAGGCCCACTGGATTGCGGTTAAAGTCTTTAAAGATGATGGAACGGGCACAACCGCCGCCTTTCACCAGGGCTTTCAATGGCTGCTTGACCCGGATGACAACCCGGCTACCGCAGACGCGCCGCAGGTGGTCAATAACTCCTGGACCTATGGCAACCCCAACGGGTGCAACCTGGAATTTCAGCCCGACCTGCAAGCCCTGCGCGCCGCCGGCATCTTGCCCATTTTTGCCGCCGGCAACAGCGGCCCCACCAGTTCAACCAGTTATAGCCCGGCCAACTATCCAGAAGCTTTTGCCGTAGGCGCTATCAATAACAGCAGCGTCATTTATACCGGCAGCAGCCGCGGGCCGCGCCCCACCTCACCCCCCGGCTGTAATGAGGGGACGGTTTTTCCAGAGGTGGTGGCGCCGGGGGTCAGCGTTCATACCACCGACCGTTTTGAAGCATATACCAATGCCACCGGCACCTCTTTTGCCGCGCCGCACGTGGCCGGGGTGCTGGCTTTGCTCTTGAATGCCGCTCCGTCGCTGACGGTAGCCCAGCAGGAGACGGCCCTGTTGAACAGTGTGGTAGATTTGGGTGCAGCGGGCGCAGATAATACCTATGGCAATGGCCGGATTGACGCTTTGGCCGGTTTCCAATCGCTCTTTGACCTGTCGGTGACTCCGGTCGCCTCGTCTGGTTCTATCCTGGCCGGCCAACCCTTAACTTACACCCTGCTGGTAACGAATACCGGCCCTTTTACGGCCACCGCCGTTACCCTCAGCGATACCCTGCCGCCCGGTTTAAGCATCGCTTCAATTGTACCCAGCCAGGGCAGTTGCGGTTGGCCCGCCGGAGGTATCATCACCTGCACGCTGGGCGACCTCACCCAGGGCGCGGGGGCAGTGGTCACCCTGGCGACCACCCCTACCCAGGCGGGAACGATCACCAACACGGTTGCCGTAAGCGCCGCCAGACCCGACCTTAACCCGGCCAACGATGCGGCGGCCGCCGGGACAGCGGTGCTGGGCCAGGTATTTCTACCGCTCATTGTGAAATAGTTCATCTTAAATTAACGGGGGAACGCCAATATGTTCAACCATCGTCAAAATTGTGGTGCTCAAAACCCTGGCGACAGCGACTCTCAGGCCGCCGGCCCGGAGCGAGGCGCTGCATGGCTGCCGTCGCCGGTCTTCATCACCCTGGCGGCCCTGGTTTCGCTGGCCTGCTCGTGGGGTGGGGCGGCGCCCTCCGGGGCCGTTCGCATTAAGAACCTTTTGCCCACTTTTACCCCCACCACGGCTGCTGTGGCCCAGGCAAAGCCGGCGGCCGCCTTGCCCGGCGCGCTGCCGCCGGCTCAACCGGCCCCGGCTACCCCAACGGCGACGGCCAGGGCCGCCCCCCCCTTACACCTGCCCACCTTGACCCCCACCCCCATACCGCAGCCGGGCAGCGAGGCCCCAGCCCAGCCGGTGATAGTGGCCTCGCCAGACGCCGGCCAGCCCACCCTGGCCGCGCCTCCCACCGTTGCAGTTACGCCCACGTTCCCGGTGCAGCCAACGGCCCTGCCGCCCATCGAGCCGAATCCTACCGCCACCCTTCCCCCGCCGCCAGACTCTGAGCCAGAGCCCAACTCCGAAGTCCCTGGATGGTCTTTTAGAGCGGTTCACACCTCGCTTGAGGAAGGCAACGCCGTGGTGGTGGGCGAACTCATCAACAGTACCGGCAGCCCCCAACAGGCGGTTGAAGTGTCTGGCATTTTTTACGATGCCCAGGACCAGGTCATCGAAGATGAAATTGATACCCTGAGTTATGTGCCGGTCGAGGTGATCCCGCCGGGCGCGCATGTGCCCTTTGAGCTGACAGTCGAAAGCCCTCAGCCCATCTATCGTCTTGACCTGGTGGCCCTATCGGCCCCGGCTACCGATTTCCCCCGCCAGGATTTTCAATTTGCCAATATCAACCAATGGGCCGGTGAATCGAACATGTATTGTCTGAGCGGCCAGGTTCAAAACACAGGCTCTCCGCTGGCGGATTATTTGGTTATCATGGCCACTACTTATGATGACCAGGGGCAGGTAGCCGGTTTTGGCGAATATGCCCCGGCCTATCCTGAAGTCATCGTGGGGAGTCAGACTACGCCCTTTGAGATTTGTATTGACCCGTTAAACCAGCAGATTGCACGCCACGAGTTTAGAGCGGTAGGTTATTGACAAGATTGGAGAGGCGCCATGAAAGCCCCCAAATCTTTGGGGAGGGGAGGAGTGGGGTGATTAACAAGCGGCTGTGTTTAATCCTACCGGTTATTTTATTGACCCTCGGCCTCATGGTTGGGCCGGTAGGCGCTCAAGCGCCCGACCAGGCAGGAGAGGAATCGGCCTCTACCCCGGCCCCGCCGGCCACGTCAGAGCCATCGGTTACGCCCTTACCCCCGCCGCCGGAAAATATGCCCCCTCCCCCAACATCGGAGCCTCCGGCCACCCCGGCCCTGGAGCTAACCACCGCCGGTTGGCTGGAGGTGGGGGCGCTGGCTCCGGCCGGCGAAGTCTCCCCCATGGCCGTAACGGCGGTGGACTGCACGACGATGAGTCCCCCTGTGGTTGGTTTTGAGATTTCCCGGGGCCAGGACCCCACCGACATTGCCGATTTTGTCAACGACCTGGCCGTCAACGGTTTTAGTGTTGGAACCATTGACATAAGCGCCGGTGCGATTCCGCCTTGTGTGGCCGTTTTGATCGTGCAGGGGTCAACCCGAGGCTTTGCCCTGGCTTCTCCTTATACGGCGGCCGACGGCGCTGTGCTCCGGGCCTGGACCAGCAGCGGTCACGGTTTAATGCTTTCGGGTGAGTTTGGCTCGTTCAGGGCCGGCGCCGAAGCCTTGTTCCAGGCTTACGGCTACAGCCAGCAGGGCGGCGTGGCCCTCAGCGACCCGACTGATTTTGACCCGCCCGGCCCGGCCAACTCCTGGGTAATTTATCAAGCCGACAACTTTGCCGGCCACCCGATCCTCAGCGGAGTGAATGGGGTAGAACTGCTGGCCAGTTCCTCCTTAGCCCCCACCAGCAATGCCCTTGTTACCAGCGACGCCGACGCGAACCCGCTGCTGGCGCCGGTGGCAGCGGCCTTTAATGATGGGGCCGGCTGTGTGGCCCTTTTTGCCGATAGCAACTGGAACTCAGTGGTCGGCGCGGTGGCCGGCTATTTTAAACAAGATAACGCCAGGGTAGCCCGCCAGGCGGTGGCCTGGTTAAGCGGCTGTGGCAGCCTGGCCCTGACCAAGCTGGCTGCACCCAACCCGGTTCAGGCCGGGGGATTGTTGACTTATACCTTAACCGCCGCCAATAATTCCGCAACCCTGTTAACCAACGTACTCATCACCGATACGACCCCGCCCGGTACTATCTTTGTCAGCGCCAGCGCGCCCTTCTTTGGCCCCGACGCCAACGGGGTGGTGAGTTGGCCGCTGGGCGCGCTCAACCCAAATAGTTCGGCCAGCGTGACCATGCTGGTGCAGGTAGACAGCGCCACGCCGCTGGGCGCGGTCATCACCAACACCGGCTGGGTTACCAGCAGCCAGGGATTAACCGATACCGCCGCCACCTTTACCCCGGTTAATACCCCAATGATTGACCCCCTGGTAACCAAAGGGGTCAATACCAATCAGGCCCAGGTAGGACAGGCGCTTACCTTCACCCTCACCCTGTCGCAGGCGCAGTCAAGCAACGGCAATGCCACCAATGTCCAGGTGGTGGATGCTCTGCCCCCTGAGGTCAATCTCCTCGGCCCGCCGGAGGTTAACGCCGGCTTTACCCAGGTGGCGGGCCAGGTAGTCACCTGGATCATCCCGGTGCTGGCCCCGGCCGATGTGCGGGTTATGACCATGCGCGCTCAGGTTAACGCGGCCAACCCGCCGCCGTTGACCATTTTTAACCAGGCCGTGCTGCACTTTGACCAGGGGGTAGACCGGCTCTCGAATCAAGTACAGGTCCTGGTGCCGGCGGCCGCGCCTACCTCTACCCCCCTGCCGACGCCCACCCCAACCCCCTCTGACCAGGATGATGATGACGACGACAACCGGCCTCCACCGCCTACCCCCATCCCGGCCACGCCGGTGGCCGCAGTTCAGCCGGCGGCCACGAGCGTTTTGCCGGTGGTGTTCCTGCCGGAGACAGGCCGCCGGGCTGTTGGGTTATTTGGCCCGGGTTGGATAGGCTTTAGCCTGGCCCTGTTGCTGGTAGCCATAGTGGTGGCTGCGCTCTTTAGAAAATAGCTTGATCGCGCCGTATTTTTTATTGTCAGTATGATTGAACGCCTTGAGCTTCTCATCAGTTTTGTCGAGGCTGTTCTCCTGCTGGGGGGGTATGCCGTGTACGCGCTGGCGGCAGAGCCGTCCGGGGGGCATCCGGTCGGTCTGGCCCTGGGCAGCCTGGGCCTGCTGTGCATGGCGCTGACCGAAACGCTGTACTCTCTGCGTAAGCGGCTGGGCTGGCTGCGCTTTGGGCCGGTGCGACTGTGGCTCTCATGCCATATTGTGACCGGGATTGTCGGCCCCTGGCTGGCGCTGCTCCATACCGGCTTTACCTTTAACGGTTTAGCCGGATTGGCTATGGCTCTGACGGCGCTGGTGACGGTGAGCGGTTTTGTGGGACGTTACATTTATACCGCCGTGCCGCGCACCCTGGCCGGAGTCGCCCTGAGCCGCGACGAATTAGCGGCCCGCCTGGCTCAACTGCAAGCCAAACTGGAGGATTCGGCCCCGGTTGCTTCTGCTCAGACTGGCAGGCCCCCGGCCAACCCCCTGGTGCGGCTGACCTGCTGGGGGCAGCCAACGGAGCGCCGCCATGCGCCAGAGTTGGAGCGCCTGCTGCAGCGCCGCCAGGAGCTAGAGCGGCAGATGGCCTCGCTCAAAACCGCCCAACGGCTGCTGAGGTTGTGGCGGCGCCTCCACGTGCCCCTGGGGTTGACCATGTTCACCACAATTGCTATCCACATTGGGGCCGCCCTCTATTATGGCGGCTGGCCCCCTTAACCGCTAATCTAAACCTGACAGGTTTCAAAAACCTGCCGGGGCTTTATCCAGCCAGAAGCAGGTTGTGGCTGGGGAGCCGGCCATGTCAAAACGCGACCTATTCTTTTCCTCCTGGAGCTGTGGCCTGACCCTGATCCTGATCCTGGGCGTAGCGGCGGCGCTGGTGGGAGTGGGGGCGCAAATGTTCAGCCCCGGCCCGCTAACCGCCGTTCACCCCCAAAACAGGCCGCTGCAAGGCTTTAAACATCACGCCGATTTTGAGGCTGAATGTAACCGCTGCCACCAACCGCTGCAAGGGCCAATGGCCGGCCTGTGCCTGGCCTGTCATACCAGTGTGGCCGGCCAGATACAGCAGGCGGTAAAACTGCATGGGGTTTTTCAAGAGGTTGATCACTGCCTGGCCTGTCACCCGGACCATTTGGGGCGCGAGGTCAGGATTACCCGCCTTAACAGCCTGAGCTTTTCGCATGAGGCCGCTACCAATTTTTCCCTGATTCAACATTCGGTGGATTATGCCGGCCGGCCCATATCCTGTGCGGCCTGCCATCCCCAGGCCGGTTATGATTTTGAAGCGTCCGGCTGCGTGGAGTGTCATACGGCGGCCCGGCCCGATTTTATGGCTGCGCACCAGGCCGGCTTTGGGGCCGACTGCCTTGTTTGCCACCGGGGCCGGGGGAGCCTGGATGCGGCTGGCCATGCGGCTTTCTTCCCCCTGGAAGGGGCCCATGCGGCGGCCGGCTGCCTGGAATGTCATACGGGGCGGCAGTTTACCCATACCCCGCGTGCTTGCTACAGTTGCCACCGCGCCGATGATGTGCATCAGAGTCGGCCCGGAACCGCCTGCGACGCCTGCCACCGGCCTTCAAGCTGGGCCCAGGTGAGGCTGAACCTGGCCAGCCATGTTTTTCCCCTGGCTCACAAAAATGAGGGCCGGCCGCTGGCCTGTGCAGTTTGCCACCCAGACGCCTTTACCCGGTATAGTTGCTACGGCTGCCACGAGCACAATCCGGCCGAAATCGCGTCCAAACATCTGGAAGAAGGTCTTCGTAATTTTCAAAACTGCGCCGCTTGCCACCCCACCGGACGCGAGCATAAGGATGATGAGCCGGCTGAGGCGGAGGATGATTGAGCGCCGGTGGGCTGCCCAACCTTCTTTGCGGAAGCGGCCGGACAGGGCTATCATGAGGGCCGGTGGAGGAGTTTTAATGCCCGGCAATATACCCGACCCGTTGGCAGATTTGAGCCAGATTCCCTGGCTTAAGGTATTGGATCAAAGCGGCTGGAATGAACTGCGCGCGGCGACTCAGTTGCGCAGTTATAACCCCGGTGAGGTTGTTTTTTTAGAAGGCGACCTGCCCGAAGCCTTATACCTGGTTCATCGAGGCTGGGTCAAAGCGGTTAAATTATCGGCCGAAGGGCGCGAGCAGATTCTTGACTTTATCGGCCCGGGCCAGCCGGTCAATATTGCCCCTGTCTTTGCCGAGCAGCCTCATCCCGCCACCCTTATTGCCCAGGAAGCGTGCGAGTTGTGGGCCATTCAGCAGTCAACCTTGCTGGAGCTGCTGGACCGGTATCCGGCGATGGCCCGGCTGATTATCCGGGCGCTGGCCGGGCGCCTGCTCCATACCATCTCACTCATCGAAGACCTGTCGCTCCGTTCGGTGACGGCCCGGTTAGCCAAGCTGCTGCTGCTGCAATTGGGGGATAATCAGCAAACCGTGATCGAGCGTTACCAGTGGGCTACCCAGGCTGAGATGGCTGCGCGCCTGGGGACGGTGCCTGACGTGATTCATCGGGCGCTGCGCAGTTTGGACGAGGAGGGGCTGATCCAGGTAAAACGCCGCCAGATTGTTATTTTGGACCGGGCCGGACTGGCCGCCAAAGTCCGTTAAGCCTGACGGTGGGCGAGCGCCCGGTTTATCCCAGCACCCGCTGCAAGGTAGCGGCCAGCTCTTCTTCAAACCAGACCGTGTGGTGAAACATCAATTTTTCCGCTTTGAGGCCATCGCGGGACTGGATGGCCTCCAGCACGGCCCGGTGGTGCTGCGCCGATTGCTCAATGGGGGCTTCGCCTTTATGCCAGATGAGCGGGCGGATGCGCCGCACATGCTCTTCCAACTGCTCAATGGTGGCCCGCAGACGCTGGTTGCCCACTTTTTCGGCCAACAAGTTGTGAAACTTTACCCCTAACTGCCGGCTGCGTGGGTGGTCGCCGGCCTGCAGCGCCTGGTCGGCTTCATCCAGCACGGCCTGCGCGTATTGAAGGTCGGCCTCAGAAAACTGCTCGGCCGCCCGCCGGGCCACATAGCCTTCCAGCACCCCCTGAATTTCAATCAACTCCATAATGGCCTGCACCGATGGGGCCGTTACCCTGGCCCCCCGGCGCCCATCGCTCTCAACCCAACCATCCCGCTCCAGCATAATCAGGGCTTCTCGGACCGGGGTGCGGCTGATGCCGTACTCTTTGGCCACGTCGCCAATGACCAGGTACTCTCTGGGCTTGATCTTTAACGATAAAATACCTTTTTTGAGGGTCTCGTAAACCTTTTCGGTGAGGGTATACCCTTCGATTTCCAACAGTGGTGGCAGCGCCATAATACTCCTCTCACTCCCCTTGAATCTTTGTTAACATTATAACATTACTCTCAAATCCTTGCACCGTTTCAACGCAGCGCCTCAATACTTAGCGAAGTGATTTCTCAGCCGGTTTGCGCCACAGGATATTTTGGGCGATGATGGCGATCAGCAGCGACATGACAAACACGATGCTGCCGATGGCATTGACTGTCGGGTCAAAACCGGTAATCAGGTTGGCCCAGATTTTGATCGGTAAGGTCAGCTCAAATTGGGTTAAGAAGTAGGCAATGATGAACTCGTCAAAAGAAAAGGTAAAGGTGAGCAAAATCGAAACCAGAATACCCGGCAGGGTCATAGGCAGGATGACTTCCCACAGCGAACGCCAGCGCCCCGCCCCCAAATCCCAGGCCGCCTCTTCCAGGCTGATGGGGATTTGCAGCAGCCGCGCCCGCAGAATGAGGACGGCCAGGGGGATGTCGAAAATCAAGTGACCCAGAAAGACGGTTACCAGTGAGAAGTTGCTGCCCAGGTTAAAGAAATAGACCCGCAGCGCAATCGCCAGCAAAACGCCGGGGACGGCCAGCGGGGTAATCAAAAAGCTAGAAATCACATCTTTAAAAGGAAAGGATGCCTTGACCAGTGAATAGGCTCCCAAAAAGCCGAGCAGGGTTGAAACCAGGCTGACCCCAAAGGAAACAAGCAGGCTGTTTTGCAGCGCCTCCATAAAGGCCGAATCCAGGAACATTTTTTGATACCACTCCAGGGTAAAGCCCCGCAGCGGAAAAACCTGAAAGCGCCCGGCGTTAAAAGAGAAAATCACCACCAGGATGATAGGGGTGTAGATGATGACAAAAGCCAGGATCAGGCTGAGGTACAGCGGATACCGGCTCAGGCGCTCTTGCGAACCTTCAACCATAACGCCTAAACCTCCTCGTTGAGGCCGCGCCGGGCCAGCCGCAGCATGGGCAGGGTGATGATCAGGATGGACAGGAGCATGATCATGGCATAAGTGGCGGCCCGAGGAATATTAAAATTGGTGGTGATGGCCCCGACCATGGCCTGAGCCAGCAGCAGGCGGATGCCCCCACCCAGCAGGGCCGGGACAATAAAATCGCCAAAGGCGGTGATAAAGGCCAGCGTGGCCCCAATAATCATGCCCGGAAAAGAGAGGGGCAGGATCACTTCGCGGAAGCCCTGCCAGCGGCGCGCTCCCAAATCGGCGGCGGCGGCCAGGAGATTCGGGTTGATATTTTCCATCGTGGCGTAGAGGTTCAGGGTAATCAGCATAGTCCCAAAGACGGTCAAACCGGCGATGGTGGCGGCGTGGGTATAGAGGATTTTAAAAGGCGGCAGCCCGACCTGCTGGAACCAGGTATTGATGGGGCCGGCGTCGGCCAGGAGAAGCTGCCAGGCAAAGGCGCGGATGACAAAGCTGGTCCAAAAGGGGGCAATAATCAACAGCAGCGTTACCTGCTGGTATTTTTTGGGCATGATAAAGGCAATGGTGTAAGCCAGCGGGTAGGCGCACAGAATAGAGAGGATCACGACCGCAAAGGCCACCCCAAAAGAACGGGCCCAGGCAATCCAGTTGGCCTGGCTGGCAAAAAACTCTCCATAATTGGCCAGCGTGAGGGTGGAGGAAAATTGAAGCCCACTGCCTTGCCCCACCCGAAAGCTGAGGGAGAGCAGATACAGCAAGGGAATGAGGTAGAATAGCAGTAAATAGCCTAATACGGGAACCAGTCCATACCAGGGGTTGCCCATCAAGTGGGTGGAACGGCGGGTGAGCGTCGCCGATTTTGGCGCAGGGATAGAGGCCGACTGACTCATGCTTTGCCTTCACCGTTGACCGAACCGGGCAGGGCAATGGCGTCAGCCGCATGCCAGCCCAGATCAATGGCCGAACCGGCTGCGACATCCAGAATGGTATGGCTTTCGGCAATCATCTCGTCGCCGGGGGCGACTTCGATCAGGTAGCGCACGGTCGCGCCGCTATAAACCATATCCTTGAGCACGCCCTGGGCCTGGTTGGCGCATGGCTGCGCCTCCGGCCCAAGCTTAATCTTTTCCGGCCGGATGGCGACGGTGGCAAGCTGCCCCTGGCTGTTGAGCCGGGCGCTCTCGCCCTTTTTGGCCTGGAGCCTCCCAAAAACTGGGTCGGAGATGGTCAGGCTAGAGCCGTTCAGCTTGACGATTGGCCCTGCTCTAAAGTTGCACTGCCCGATAAAGCGGGCCACAAAGATGGTGCCGGGCTGCTCGTAGATGGCGCGTGGTGGAGCAATTTGCTCCACCAGGCCATTGTGCATCACCACAATCCGGTCGCTCATGGTCAGGGCTTCTTCCTGGTCGTGAGTCACATAGATAAAGGTGATGCCTACCTGCCGCTGAATCCGCTTTAGCTCTACCTGCATCTGGCGACGCAGCTCCGCGTCGAGCGCGCCCAGCGGCTCATCCAGCAGCAATACCGCCGGCTGCAAAATTAAGGAGCGGGCCAGGGCGACTCGCTGCCGCTGCCCACCGGAAAGCTGGCCCGGCTTGCGTTTGGCAATGTGCGGCAACTGGATAAACTCCAGCATCTCCTGGGCTTTGCGCCGCCGCGCTTCCCGCCCCACCCCGCGCATCTTCAACCCAAAGGCAATGTTGTCCTCGATAGTCATGTGCGGGAAAAGGGCGTAATCTTGAAACATCATGCTGGTTGCGCGAGCATAGGGCGGATCATAACTGACATCACGGCCGGCGATAAAAATCTGGCCCGCAGAAACGGACTCCAGCCCGGCAATCATGCGCAGCGTGGTGGTTTTGCCGCAGCCCGATGGCCCCAGCAGGGTCAAAAACTCGCCCTTCTGCACCTGAAGCGAGATATTATTGACGGCCACAAAGCTTTCGCTGAATTGTTTGGTGACGTTCCGTAGTTCGACAATATAATCGGTGGATATCATTTTTGTAATCGGCTCAAACCAGTACGCAGATTACGCAGATTCGACTGATTTTCGCTGATCTTTTTTATTTCTCTGCGCCTACAGTCAGCGAAAATCAGCGTTAATCTGCGTTCTATTTAAGAAGTGCAAAGGCAGTAATTTTCGGCTGGCTAAAGCTTCTTAAATTCTTCCCAAATCTTTGACCAGTCATCAATATTATCCGGGCGCTCGCGGGGGGAGAGGTTGGTCAGGAAATTCTTGGCAAAATTGGCGGTGTCATCAAGGTTGAGCAGTTTGCGCTGGTCGGCGGTGAGCAGTTCGGCGGCTTTGCCGTTGGGAATCATGCTGTAGTAGGTGCGAGCCACGGCCAGCTTGGCCTGGAACTCCGGCCCGGCCACGTACTGCAAAAATTTGACGGCGTTCTGGGGGCGCGGGGTGTTGGCCAGGATAATTACGGCCTGATCCCAGGTGACGCCGCCCTCTTTGGGCACGGCGGCCAGGTAGGGATGGCCTTCCACAAACAGCCCGGCTTGAATGAACTCGCCGGCAATCGTTAGCCAGAATTCGCCGGAGGCCAGGCCCTGGGTGGTTTGGGCCGTACTGCCGATGAGACCCACCTGCGGGCGCAGGGCAAAAAGTTTGTCCTTTACCTGGGCCAGTTGGTCGGCGCTGAGTTGATAGGGCGGATTGAAGCCGAGCCACTTGGAGATAGCGCCCATGTTGGGCAAGAACCAGTCAAACAAAGCTACTTTGCCCTTCATCTTTGGATCCATCAGAATATCGTAGGATTGGACATCGGTGGCGGTCAATTTTTCGGAGTTGTAGGTGAGGCCGTAATAGCCAAAGCGATTCAGTAGGCCGTACATTTTGCCGTCCACAAAGCAGGTGGGCCAGCTATCCATCGGCTTGAGGTAATCAGCCAGGGGATAGTCGGCCGGGTTGAGTTCAAGCACCTGCTTTTGCTTGGCCAGGTTGGGCACATAGGCGCTGGTGGGGGTCATAATATCCCAGGCGCCGGCCGGAGAGGTTTGGATGAGGGCAATCATCTCATCATCAGAGCCGTCATGAATCTTCAGGTTGACTTTGATGCCGGTAGACTTTTCAAATGACTCCAACATCCCCGGCTCCTCGTAACCGGAAAAGGCCAGCACATTAAGAATTTTCTCCTCTTCAGCGGCGGCTTGAGCCGGGGCCTTGGCGGCCGGGGCGGCGGTAGGTTGGGCGCCACAAGCGGCCAGCAAACTGCCCGAGGCGCCGGCCATTAATCCCGCCGCCGAAAACTTCAAAAAATCGCGCCGGGTTAATCCATTATTCGGTTTGTTTGAATTTTTTGGTACGTAAGACATATTTCTCCTCCTGACTTTAAAAATCTGCTATGAAAATAGCTATCATGTCACTGCGAGCCGCAGGCGAAGCAGTCTCCCACCTCGGAGCGGAGATTGCTTCGGCCTACGGCCTCGCAATGACACTTTTATCGCTGGTGGCGTGCCACAGGCTCGTGAACGTTCCTTACCTTTTGGACAGGGTGGCCTGAACATGCCGCGCTACCTGTTCACAGGTGGCCCACCACACATCATCAAAAGATTTCATATATTCAATTAAACGATACATCATATTCAGCCGCCCCGGCCGGCCGGTGAGGTTGGGATGAAAGGTGGTGGTAAAAAAGCAGCCAAAGCGGCGCATGCCGTCAAACTCTTCTTTCCAGGTTTGATAGGCTACCTCCGCCGTCGTGTTGACCCCGCCCCCGCCATCAGGCGATAGCGACATGCCGTACAAAGCCCAGTCATCCAACACCGGGCTGATGGGCAGCTCGATTAAGTCGCCGGCTTTGGTGGAAAGGAGGTAGGGGGTATCAAATTCCATCAAGCTGCAATCGTACAGGAGGCCGCGCTCGCTCAATAATTCTACTGTATTCTGGCGGACGCCCCACCAGGGCGCGCTCCACCCTACAGGCGCCCGGCCGGTCGCCCGCTGCAGCGCCTCGTAACCCTGTTGAAAAACGTTTCTCTCATCCTTCACACTCAAAGAGAGGACGTTTTCATGCAAGTAGCCATGATGCCCCACCTCGTGCCCGGCGTCGGTGATGGCTTTGACGGCGGTTGGGTGGAGGTCGGCCACATAGCCGGGCACAAAAAAGGTACCCGGTATTTCCAACGCGGCGTGCATGGCTAAAATGCGCGGAATCGCGGTTGAGATGCCGTAGGCCCCTTCGGATAAGGCATTGAGATGGTCTTTGTTGCGCGGGTCGCTGGCCAGGGGGCCAGACTCCGCATCCACATGCCAGCCAATGGCCACCGCACAACGTTTCCCTTCGGGCCAGGTGAAGCCCTCGATAGGTTTACTTTGAATACCGTTATTGAGTTGGTTTAGGCTCATACCCCTCCTGAGAAAATAGAGATTTGATACAGCGACTACCTGGCCTCCTGGCTTAAGACTGCGCTCCGGCCAAAAGCAAAAACCCGGTTTTCCAGGTAATTTGAAATCCACAGCAAAAAGCCGATGACCAGGAGGTACAAAATAGCCATTTCAATCAGCACCTCGTACACGTAAAAGGTGCGGGTGATGATACCGTTGCCAATCTTCAGCAGCTCATTAACGGCAATCACCGACAGCAGGGCCGAACTTTTGACCGTGTTGGCCAGTTCGTTGGTGATGGGCGGGATCATGCGCCGGGCGGCCTGGGGCAAGACGATTTGGGTAAAGGTCATGGTCGGGTTCATGCCGATGGACAGCGCCGCCTCGCGCTGCCCTTTGTCAATGGATTCGACTGCGGCCCGCACAATTTCTACCTCATAGCCGGCGGCGATGATGGTCAGCGCAATCACGCCCGTCCAAAATTCGTCAAACACCAGGCCAAAGTTGGGCAGCACGTAGTAAACGATGAGAATGATGACCAATTGCGGCACGCCGCGAATAAAGTTGACCAGCCCCTGGATCAAAAGCTGCACCGGGCGCGGGCCGAGCACCCGCACACTGCCCAGGAAAACCCCGGCTACCGTGCCAAAAATAACGGCCAGAAAGCTGATCTCAATCGTTACCCACACCGCCCGCAGCAGGTTGGGGATAATGTCGAGCATGAACGTGAAGTCAAGCATGTGTCAGTTATCCATTTGCAACGTAATTAAATAGGAAGAAGGGAAGGCTGGAAGGCTGGAAAAAACCCAGCCTTCCAATCTTCCAACCCTCCAACCCTCCATCCTTCCCCTCAACTCTCCCACATATAGTACGACAAAAATTTACGCACCTGCTCGTTGGTCGAGTGGGCAAAGATTTCTTCCGGGCCGCCGGCCTGCACAATCCGGGCCTCTTCCAGGTAAACTACGGTATCGGCCACCTTGCGGGCAAAATTAAGCTCGTGCGTCACCACCAGCATGGTCATGCCTTCCTCGGCCAAATCCTGGATCACTTCCAGCACTTCGTGGGTCAGCTTGGGGTCGAGGGCCGAGGTCGGCTCGTCAAAGAGCATCAGCTTGGGGTTCATCGCCAGGGCGCGGGCAATGGCTACCCGCTGCTGCTGCCCGCCCGACATCTGGAAGGGTAACTTGTGGCCGTGTTCGGCCAGGTGAACTTTTTTGAGAAGCTGCTGGGCCAATTCTCGACATTCCGCTTTGGGCCTGCCCAAAACCTTGTGCGGCCCGATGGCGATGTTATCGAGCGCGCTCAGGTGGGCAAACAAATTGAACAGTTGGAAGACCATGCCGACCTTTTGCCGCTTGCGGGCCAATTCGCTGGAGTTATCTTCCACCCAGCGGCTATCCCCACCCAGCCGCCCGCCGATATACTCGCCGTCCAGCCAGATGCGGCCCTGGGTGGGCGTCTCCAGGTAGTTGATGCAGCGCAGCAGCGTGCTCTTGCCGGAGCCGGATGGGCCGATCAACACCACTACTTCACCGGCTTTTACCTCCAGGTTGGCGTCAATCAGGGCCTGGGTGGTACTAAAACTTTTGGAGAGATGTTCAATTCTGAGAATGGTGTTATTTTCAGGCATAACGACCTCATCTGGCCTGGATTGGAGCCGTACCGGCCGCAGCGGCCCTTCGTTCGGCTCGCTGGTAGTTGAAAACATTCTGCTCCAGGTAATTGGCCCCCCAGATCAACAGTTGAATGACGATGAAGTACAAAATTGCCACCAACACGTAAACCTCCGGCGATTTGAAGGTGGCCGCCCGAATGGAGTTGGCAATCTTGGTCATCTCCAGCACCGCAATCACCGACAAAGCCGAAGAGGCTTTGATCAGGTTAGCCAGCTCGTTGGTCAGGGGCGGGATCATACGCCGGGCGGCCTGGGGTAGAATAATCAGGCGCATGGCCGCCCAATTGGTCATGCCGATGGAGGCCGCCGCCTCCCGCTGGCCGTAATCAATGGATTCCAGGGCCGCCCGGACAATCTCAACCTGGTAGCCAACCGTGTTAAAGGTCAGGGCAATCAGGCCCACCCAAAACACCGACAGGTCAACGCCAATTTTGGGTAATAACAACGAGGCCGCGTAAATATGGAAGATGGCCGGCGTGCCCCGGATGAGCGTTACGTACCAGCTTATCCCCAGCCGCACCGGGCGCGGGCCGATGATCCGCACAATCCCCAGGGCGATGCCAATCACCGTGCCCAGCAGCAGGGCCAGCACGCTCACCTGGATGGTCAGCACCAGGCCACGCAGCAGCCGGGGCAGTATCTCAAGCATGAAAGGAAAATCCATAATATCCCTTTCCTCTAAATAGGTAGCAAGTCACAGTTATACTCATCCAGATAAATTTTTTCCAACACTTGGTGAGCCGGGATTAGGAGATTTGGGGATTTTTCTCTTTATTTTTAATCCCCTAATCCCCAAATCCCGGCGAAAACTTTTCTGGCTAACTTATAGCATCTCGTATGTCACTTGTTACCCTGCAACCTGCTACCCTTATCTCACCACGCCGGCGGCACGTTCGGCGTCTCGAACGACTGGCCGAACCACTTTTCTTGCAGCTTGGCCAGGGTACCGTCCGCCTTCATTTGCACCAGAATATCATTAAAGACGGCCCGCAGCGGAATATCCTCTTTGCGGAAGGCCGCAGCGCTGTACTCGGCCGCCCACCGGCTGGATTTAAAGGGGATGACCTCGTAGCCGGGGTTGGCTTTGGCAAACTCCAGCAGGCTGACCATCGAACTGGCGTAGGCGTCCACCCGCTTGGCCTTCATGGCTTCGTAGGCGGCAGCGTCATCGTCGTAGGTTTTGATGTCTTCGGCGTACTGGATGCCCAGCTCCTCGGCGGTGATCTCCAACTGCTGCACCGAAGGCGTGCCCTCGCCCGCGCCGACAATCTTGCCGTTCAAATCCGGGCGGTCTTTGATGCCTTCGCCGGCCCGCACGATCAAACCTGAGGCAGCATCCATATACGGTACCGAAAAGTTGACCCGCTTGTACCGCTCTTCGGTCGCCGTCATGCCGCCCAAAATAAAGTCAAAGCCGCCATCGTACAGGGTCTGGATGACGGTGGGCCAACTGGTATCCACCGGCTGGGCCTGCACTCCGCCCAGGCGCGCCCCAATTTCATTGGCAATGTCAATATCGTAGCCCACGATGTTTTCGTTCTCATCGCGGAATTCAAAGGGGCGATACTGGGCTTCCAGGCCAAAGGTGAACTTCTTTTCCCGCAGAATTTTTTCCAGCGTGCCGGGCGAAGCCTTCACCTCCGGCTCCAGGCCGCTGGGCCAGGTGGGCGGGGCGTTGGGCGTGTCAAAGGTGCGGCCAAACCACTTTTCCTGGAGCTGGCCCAGGCTGCCGTCCGCCTTCATCTGCACCATCAAGTCGTTGAACACCGCCCGCAGCGGCTCATCTTCCTTGCGAAAAGCAGCCACGCTCCACTCGGCGGCCCACTTCTCCGATTTAAAGGGGATGACCTCGTAGCCGGGGTTGGCTTTGGCAAACTCCAGCAGGCTGACCATCGAACTGGCGTAGGCGTCCACCCGCTTGGCCTTCATGGCTTCGTAGGCGGCAGCGTCATCGTCGTAGGTTTTGATGTCTTCGGCGTACTGGATGCCCAGCTCCTCGGCGGTGATCTCCAACTGCTGCACCGAAGGCGTGCCCTCGCCCGCGCCGACAATCTTGCCGTTCAAATCCGGGCGGTCTTTGATGCCTTCGCCGGCCCGCACGATCAAACCTGAGGCAGCATCCATATACGGTACCGAAAAGTTGACCCGCTTGTACCGCTCTTCGGTCGCCGTCATGCCGCCCAAAATAAAGTCAAAGCCGCCATCGTACAGGGTCTGGATGACGGTGGGCCAACTGGTATCCACCGCCCGCGCCTCAACCCCCAGCCGCTTGCCCATCTCGTTGGCAATGTCAATATCATAGCCCACGATGTTTTCGTTCTCATCGCGGAATTCAAAGGGGCGATATTGGGCTTCCAGGCCAAAGGTAAAGAATCCCTGCTGCAAGATCTTTTGCAGCGTGCCCGGCGAGGCAATAACTTCACCCTTTGGTCCCGGCGCTTGCGCTCCGACCTTGGCCAGCGTTGCTGCGGCTTCTTGCGATTCGGGAACCCACAACTTTTGGCCTACTTCGATAATGTTGGGGTCTTCAATTTTGCTAAATGTGGCATCTTCGCCGGCTTTGGCGTTGGTGGCTTCCCAAATGGCCGGCCAGGCGGTCACATCGCCGTAAAATTTCTCGGCCAGTTTGCTCAGCCAGTCATCCGCCTGAACGGTGTACTCCTGACCGCCGCCCTGCGCCGGTGGAGCAGCTAAAACAGCCTGGTTTAGGAACAACAGCGCCAGCATCAAGGCCAGCAAAAGAACAACCCTATTTAGTTTCTTCATCGTTCCTCCTGTTATTTTTAATGGGTGAGTAATTTTAGATCGGGCAAACATAGATGCTTAACGCTATGTGGAAACTACCCCTCCTTTCCCGGCTGTGAATTAATTTTGATACACTGCCTCCATCAGGGCGTTGGTCATTACTTCTTCCGCCGCCAGGCGTTTGTCAAGCACCCCGTAATCAAGTAGATAGCCAATGCTCCGTTCCCATCTACTTTTTTCCATCCAGCCTAACCGGGCCTGGCCCACTTTCCCTTCCAAAAATGGTCGCAGCGCCAGCAGACTGAGCATCTCTAACTCCGCTCTGGTTCCGCTTAAATAGTGGGCCGCAATAATCCGGCCGGCCTCAAGCGGATTGTGTAACGCGCGCCGCCAGCCATCGAAAGTAATCTGTAGAAAACACCTGAGAATGTCTGGTTGGGTGGCGAGTAATCGCTCGGTGGTGACCAACACCTGGGCATAAGCCTCATAACTCCACTCATAAGCCGGGAAAACTTGCAGCTCCAGCCCCATTTCCTCCAATTCCAGCGGCTCGGCGATGACAAAGCCCTGGATAGCGTCACACTGGCCGCTGCGCAGAACCTCGGCGTAATTCAGGCCAAAGTCTACGGTTTCCACCTCGGCCCGGCTGAGGCCAAAATGAGCCAGGGCGATGTCCAAAGCTATCTCACCATCTTTGTGGATGCCCAGCCGCTTGCCTTTGAGATCCGTCATCGTCTTAATGCCTGACTCGGCAAGGGCCATCCAGCCCAGGGCTGAGTATTGCAGCATGGCCGCAACCGCTTTGACCGGCTGCCCGGCGGCCCGCGCCTGGATGATTAAATTGTCGTCGGCGCAAATAATCACGTTCTCGGCGGACTCAAGCCCCCTCAAGGGACTCGCCGGCAGCGGCCCCGGTGTAATCACCAGGTTGATGCCGGCCTGTTGGTATCGCCCCAGGTAATGCGCCAGCAGAATCCCGGCAAATTGGGCGTTCGGTTTCCAATCGAGTTGGAGTTTAAGGGTAATCATTCTGCCTCAAACCAAAGCTAATACCTTTGGCGTGTTGCGCCACCAGGGGGCCTGCGGCTCTATTCCGTTTTTTTACGCACCACGCACTACGCACCACGCCCCCCATACACCGCTTCCATCAACCTGTTCGTCATCACCTCTTCCGCCGAAACCGGCCGCTCAAGCAGCCGGTGCTGCGCCAGATAGCGGATGCTCTGCTCCCAACGCGCTTTTTCCATCCAGCCGAGCCTGCCCAGCCCCACCTTGCCTTCAAAGACCGGCTGCATGGCCTGGAGCATGCGGGTTTCCAATTCGGCCTTGGTTTCCGGCAGGTAGTGAGCGGCAATGATCCGGCCGGCCTCCTGCGGTTCCCAAAAAGCTTGCCGCCAGCCCTCAAACGTAACCCGCAGAAAACGGGTGAGCGCTTCCGGTTCGGCGGCCAGAAGCCGCTCGGTGGTGGCTAAAACCTGGGAGTAAACCTGATAGCCAGACTCATACGCCGGCAGCACCTGCAGCTCAAAACCCAGCTCGGCCAGTTCCAGCGGCTCCACCATCACCAGGCATTGCACGGCGTCAAAAGCGCCGCTGCGCAGCAGGCCGGCGTAATCATACCCCACTTCCACCACGTCCAGGTCGTTCCGGCTCATCCCCAGGCCGGCCAGCACAACATCCACCACCGTCTCGCCGTCGCCGTGGATACCCAGCCGTTTGTCCCGCAGGTCGCTCATCTGGCGGATACCCGACGTTTTGAGCGCCATCCAGCCAATCGCCGAATACTGCATCATCACCCCAATGGCTTTGACTGGCTGGCCGGCCGCCCGCGCCCGGATTAGCAGGTTGTCCTCGGTGCTGGCAATGACGTTGCCCGGGGCGTCAAGCGCAGCCACCGGGTTGGTGTGGCTTTGCCAGGGCGCAACCTCCAGCTCAATCCCGGCTTCTCTGTACCAGTTCAGGTGGTGGGCCAGCAGAATCCCGGCAAATTGAGCGTTAGGTTTCCAATCCAACTGCAGTTTGAGCGCGGTCATGCGTAGAGTTTGCTCCGATCAATGAAAGTTTCTGGATGCACGAACGAAGAGAAGCTAAACGACAACTGATATGTTATAAAATATATTTTATAACATATACTATAATATACTAAAAATGTCAATTTCTGGCAAGGTCGCCAATTAGAAAATTTTTGAGAGACCATTTGGCAAACCTTCCCGGAAGCTCCAAATAAGCTTGCATGCAGCTTCCGGGAAGGTGGAACTTTGAACATGCCCTGAGGTCGCCAATTGGAAAA
>CAZDMM010000003.1:0-2128 GCA_964505845.1 uncultured Caldilineaceae bacterium | reverse complement strand
ATACACAGCCTATAACTCTAAAAAGGTAGGCTTATGTCCCGTCAACGTGTTATTCTTGTTACCCTGGGTATTATGTTCAGCTTGTTTATGGCCTCGATGGAAGCTACGGTTGTGGCGACTGCCATGCCCACCATTGTCGGACACCTGGGTGGGCTGGCTATTTACAGTTGGGTCTTTTCGGCTTTTATGCTGGCCTCCACCACCAGCGTGCCGGTCTTTGGCAAGTTGTCTGACATTTATGGCCGCCGGCCCGTGTATGCGGCGGCGATGGCCCTCTTCTTGCTCGGCTCGTTCCTGTGTGGCACGGCCCAAAGTATGCTGCAATTGATCATCTATCGGGCGGTGCAGGGATTGGGCGCAGGGGGGCTGCTGCCCCTGGCCTTTACGCTCATCGGCGACATGTTTACCCTGGAACAACGCGCCAAAATGCAGGGCCTTTTCTCCGGTGTTTGGGGGGTTTCTTCCATTATCGGCCCGCTGTTGGGCGGCTTTCTGGTAGACCAGATCTCCTGGCACTGGGTCTTTTTCATCAATCTGGGGCCGGGCCTGGCAGCCGGGCTGCTGGTCTGGCTGGCCTGGCGCGATAGACCCCGCGAGGTGGACGCGCCCGTGCCGCAGGTGGATTGGCTGGGGGCCTTGCTGCTGATTACCGGCGTGGTGGCTCTGTTGATGGGGTTGTTTGAGCTGGGTACGGCTTTGGGGTGGGGCTTACTGGCCCTGGCTGCCCTGTTGTTGGCCGGCCTGGTTTGGGTAGAACGGCGGGCCGCCGAACCGATCCTGCCGGTACCCCTCTTTAAAGACCGTATCTTTGCGACAGCCTGCGGGCAGGGCGTGCTGTCAGGCTGGGCCATGTTTGGCAGCCTCTCTTTTGTGCCGCTGTTTGTGCAGGCGGTGTTGGGAACCAGCGCCACCAGCGCCGGGGCAACCCTTACCCCGATGCTGTTGGGTTGGGTGTTTGCCAGTATTATCGGCAGCCGCCTGCTGCTGCATCGCAGTTATCGTTCGCTGGCCCTGGCCGGCATGCTGCTGCTGACGTTGGGCGCGCTGTTGATGTCTCGCATCAGCGTCAACGCCAGCCAGACCAGCCTGATGTTCAATTTAACCCTCATGGGCATTGGCATGGGTTTGTCTATCCCGGCTTTTCTGATTGCGGTGCAGAGCACGGTGCAGCCCCGTCACATGGGCGCGGCCACCTCTACCCTCCAGTTTAGCCGCAGCATCGGCGGTGCGTTAGGGGTTAGCGTGATGGGTGTCGTGCTCAGCTTTCAGTTAGCGGCTAACCTGGCTGCCGCCGGAGTAGACCCGGCTGCCATTTCGGTGGACAGCTTGTTAGACCCGGTGGCCCAGGCTGCCGCCAGCCTGGCCATGGAAGATACCCTGCGCAGCGCCCTGGCCGGGGCCATTCAAGGGGTGTTTGTGATGGCCTTCATCGCCGCCGGGCTGGGTCTCTTAGCCACTACCCTGGCCCCGCGTGGTCGAATTGACCAATTGATGACGCAGCGCGGCGATACCTCAACTCCTGGCCAGCCCTCTTCTGCCTCTCCTAGTGGGCAATATGGGCCAATGATAGACTGACCCCCGGCCTGAAAACCACCAGGCTGCTCCTCTTTGTAAACAGCCCTCATTCTCAACCCGGCCCGCGCGCCGGTTGTGGTGAGGGCTGTTGCTTAAGGTTTTCTTAAACTTCCGTTAAGCCCTCTTTAAGGACGAAATCAATTCCTGTTTGCTACAATCTAACTAAATAATTAACCCTTCTACCCCAACGGGCTGTCCAAGATTCTGGGAGACCCTAAAGGCGCACTGCGCAAAAACCTTTAAGATTTGCTTTGAAGCATTGGACGTACCCACCCCAACCAGCCGCCCAAAGCTGGGGCTTGATGGCCGGGTTAGAAAATATCACGCTTGAAAGGAGGTAGAATCACCCGACAAGATTTACCTGTCTGACTGCTCTCAGGTGTAGTTGCCACTGAAACCGGTCAAGATGGCTCTTTGACATGCCGCCTCGCCCCCGGCGCCGGGCCGGTCAAAAGCCGTCATCACAGCCAGAGCCTCCCCAACCTGGGGTGATTCTGGCAGGGTGTTGGCCGTACCCTTGCTAAAACCTGGGACAGACCTTAAGGCGGAGGGA
>CAZDMM010000002.1:20994-38649 GCA_964505845.1 uncultured Caldilineaceae bacterium | reverse complement strand
AGCACTCCCAATGCCTCTACGGCCTGTTTGCCCACACCCCCGGCATCAAAATTGTCATCCCCTCCAGTCCCTACGACGCCAAAGGGCTGATGACCCAGGCTATCCGCGACGACAGCCCGGTGATGTTCTTTTTCCACAAAGGGGTGCAGGGCCTGGGCTGGATGACCCCCAACCCCCGCGCCACCGGCCACGTGCCCGAAGAGCCGTACACTATTCCTTTCGGCCAGGCCGATGTCAAGCGCGAAGGCACGGACGTGACCATTATTTCGGTGGCGCTGATGGTTCACCGCAGCCTTGACGCCGCCGAGAAACTGGCCGGCGAAGGCATCAGCGCCGAGGTGATTGACCTGCGCACCTTGGTGCCGCTAGACAAAGCCACCGTCGTCAACTCGGTCAAAAAGACCCACCGGGCGCTGATTGTGGACGAGGACTATAAGAGCTACGGCATGTCGGGCGAGATGGCCGCCATCATCGCCGAAGAGGCCCTGGATTACCTGGACGCCCCGCCCAAACGCCTGGCCGTGCCCGATACACCCATCCCCTACAGCCGCCCGCTAGAGCAGTTCGTCCAGCCTTCGGCGGAGAAGATTGCGGCTGCCGTGCGCGAGTTAGTGGCCGCCTGAGAGGAGTCGTCACGAGTCTGCGGCACACCACCGATGTTAAAAATCAAACCCCCTCCCCTGACCTCTCCCCCGACTCGGGGGAGGGGTTGGGGTGAAGGTATTTACGAGGAGGCTTAATGCCCATCCTGGATATTGTCGTTCCCGCTGAAATTGGCGACGTGGACGAATGCGTCGTTGTAACGTGGCTCAAGCGCCAGGGGGATGCGGTGGAGCAAGACGCCGTGCTGTTGATCCTGCAGGCCGAAAAGATTTCGTTTGAAGTTCCCGCCCCGGCCGCCGGGCGCATAGCGGCTATCCTGGCCCAGCAAGGAGAAGTGGTCAAAAAGGGGCAGGTAGTGGCCCAACTGGAGGTGGAGCACGTCGCTGCTGCGGCGCCGCCTCCACCCGGCCCCCCGGCTGCGCCGGCCCGCCAGGTAGTGGCTTCGCCGGCCGCCAAACGGTTGGCCCGCGAGCGCAACGTTGACCTGGCCCAGATTGGCGGCAGCGGCGAGGGCGGGCGCATCACCGAAAAGGATGTGCTGGCCTTTCTTGAGGCCCGCCCGGCCCCGGCGGAACCGGCGGCCCGCGAAGTCCGCGCCTCGCCGGTAGCCAAACGCCTGGCCCGTGAGCACAACGTTGATCTGGCCCAGGTAAGCGCCAGCAGCAGCGATGGCCGCATCTCTGAGAAGGATGTGTTGGCCTTTATCGAGGCCCGGCAGGCCAAAGCTGCGCCTATGCCCGCGACGCCGGCCCCAAAAGACGCCCTGCCCCTGACCGGCCTGCGGGCCACCATCGCCCGGCGCATGCACGACAGCCTGCACAGCATGGCCCAGCTCACCCTGCACACCGAGGCCGACGTGACCGGGCTGGTTACGCTGCGAGAAAACCTCAAAGCAGCCCTGGCCGTTACCTACACCGATTTGATCGTGCGGGCCTGCGCCCTGGCCCTGCGCCAGCACCCGCGCCTCAACGCCACCCTGGAAGGGGAGACCATCCGGCTGCTGCCGGAGATCAACATCGGCCTGGCCGTGGCCCTGGACGATGGCCTGATTGTGCCGGTCATCCCTCAGGCAGACCGGCGCACCCTGGGCGACCTGGCCCAAACCCGCATCCGCCTGGTCGAGCGGGCGCGGGCCAACCAACTGTCCAAAGAGGAGATCAGCGGCGGCACCTTTACCGTGACCAACCTGGGCAATTACGACATTGATGCCTTCACGCCGATCATCAACCCGCCCGAAGCGGCCATCCTGGGTGTGGGCCGGATTGTGGAGAAGGTGGTGATTTACCAGGGCAAAATTGCCCAGCGGGCCATGCTCACCCTGAGCCTGACCTTTGACCACCGCCTGGTAGACGGCGCGCCGGCCGCGGCCTTTTTGCAAACGGTCAAACGGCTGTTGGAAGCGCCGGAGCAGTTAAAAAGCTGATATATTTGCAAAGACCTTACAGGTACGCTGCGCGAAAACCTGTAAGGTCTGGATTTGCCATTTGAAGCAAACAGGGGGGAATAAACCTTGTACGACGAATTTTTCTCCAAAGCGCACGAGTTATTGAGCGAGGGCAAACCCTTTGCTACGGCGGTTGTCGTCCGGGCGGAAAAGCCGACCTCGGCCAAGCCGGGCGACAAGGCCATTGTGACGGCGGAGGGGGTGATGCACGGCTGGATTGGCGGGAGCTGCGCCCAGCCAACCGTCATCCAGGAAGCCATGAAAGCTTTGGCCGATGGCGAGCCGCGCCTGATCCGCCTCAGTACCGACCCGCAAAAAGAGAGCCGGGCCGGGCTGATTGACCTGCCCATGACCTGCTTCAGCGGCGGCACACTGGAGATTTACATCGAGCCGCAACTGCCGCCCACCCGGCTGATGATTATCGGCAGCCTGCCGGTGGCCCAGGCCCTGGCCCGGCTGGGGCAGACCATGCATTACCACGTGGTTGCGGTTGACCCCGATACCGGCGGGGCGGGCATGGCCGGGGCCGACGAAGTTCTCACCGACCTCAAAAAAATCAAGGAAAAGATTACCCCGCTGACCTACGTGGTGGTGGCCAGCCACGGCCATTACGACGAGCTGGCCCTGGAGCAGACGCTGCGTTCAAAGGCGGCTTACGTGGCCCTGGTTGCCAGCAAAACCAGGGCGGCGGCGGTGCTGGAGTACCTGCGTGGGCAGGGGTTGACCGAGGCCGAACTGGCCCGGCTGAAATACCCGGCCGGGCTGGATATCCAGGCGCTGCGCGGCGATGAAATTGCCCTGAGCATTATGGCCGAGATTGTGCAGCGGCGGCGCAATGCCAAGCCGCTGGAGGTAACCGCATTGACCGCCCCCCAGCCAGCAGAGGCGGTTGACCCGGTTTGCGGCATGACCGTGCTCATTGCCGGGGCGGAGCATTCCACCACCTCCAACGGCCAGATGTTTTACTTTTGCTGCGCTGGCTGCCGGGAGTCGTTTGAGCAAAACCCGGAGCAGTACCTCAGCCAGCCCGCCCCTTCGGGCGAGGCCATTGACCCGGTCTGCGGCATGACGGTGGACATTGCCAGCGCCAAGTACATGTCGGAATACCAGGGCCAGCTTTACTACTTCTGCGCCCCCGGCTGCAAGCTGAGCTTTGATAAAAATCCGCCCAAATATCTGGGCATTCCGGCCGGCGGTGCGCCGATTACATTGATATAAAACCTGCGCTGGGGATATTCTTAAGTTAGCAGAAGCATCAGGGCAGGCAGCAGCATTTTCCCCGGCAAATTTCCCCACAAACCCCGCTTTAAAGTTAAAAATAAATTTTCTGTTTGACTCTCTATCAAACTATCGCCTATAATGACCAATAATAATTAGCCAATTTTTGGTACCGCCATGCCCTTGCTTCTACACACCCTGCTCAACACCTTACCCTCAGGCTGGTCCCTCCAGCAGCTTTATGTGGGCCTCAACTGGACGCTTTCCATTGTGCAAAACCAGACCGGGCAGTTGCAAGCAGGGCTTGCGGCCACCCCTGCCCCGGAAATGGTGGCTGCCCAAACTCAATTCCGGGCTGGGGCGAATCGGCTTGCTCCAGCCGACGCCTTGAGCCTGGCCCAATATGTTTTATCCGACAAACCGGTTGAGGCGGCGGTGGGCCTGGCCACCATTAATGCCCTGCTCTCGCCGCCGCCGGCCCTTTTAGCCAATCTTGATGCCGCCGACTGGTTAATGACGCATGGGCGGGGCCGCCGGGTAGCCCTGGTGGGCCACTTTCCTTTCATTGAAGAGCTAAAACCGGCCCTGGCCTACCTGTGGGTGCTGGAGTTGAGTCCCTGCCCCGGCGAATACCCGGCCGAACAGGCCCCGACCATCATTCCCCAGGCCGAGGTGGTGGCCATTACCAGCAGCACCCTCATCAATCATACCCTGACCGGGCTGCTGCAACTAGTTTCTCCGGGGGCCAAAGTAATGCTGCTTGGCCCGTCTACCCCCCTCACGCCGGTGCTGTTCCAGTTTGGCATTGATTTATTGTCGGGGGTGCAGGTGGTAGACCTTAAGGCAGTTTTGGCTTCGGTGGCCAGCCCGGTAAATTTTCAAAAGATGAAAGGGGTACGCCGGGTAACACTGACCAAGCAATAGGGGGAGTAGCCTGATCCAATTTTTAACATAAGTTAAAACATGGTATGATAGGACATATGTCTGATGGTTTTAGGGCTATCAGCAGCAGCGAGAGGTTGATTTAGACTGGCTAAATGTGATACACTATGGTAGGGTTGAACAGCACTTTACCAAATTAACAGGCGATAAGCCCATGCCATCAGGGTCAAAATGAAAGATCAACACAAAACCAAAGCCCAACTTATTGCTGAGTTAACGGCTACCCGCCAGAGTATCACCAGCATGAGCCAGCAGCAGGCTGAAGGGCCTGCCGTGAGGCAGATAGAACTTGAACGTTTGCTGGTGATGGAAAGAGACCAGCAAAGATTAATCGAGATGATTTTCCAGGCCAGCACGGCTCTGCACAGCACCCTACAATACGACGAGGTCCTGGACCGCATGTTGGATCAGCTAAAATACATTATCCCCTACCACGATGCCGCCTGCCTCATGCTGGTTGAGGGCGACGCGGCCCGCATCTTTCGCTGGCATGGCTACACTCGCTTTGGTTCAAAAAAGTTTATGGCGCCGTTTAATCTTAAGATTACCGAGATTCCCGGCTTACAGACGATGTATGAAACGGGCCGGCCCTGGATTGTATCTTACCCGACTGAAGATGACGCCTGGGTCAGCCATATGGGCCAGCCCTGGATTAAATCATACATGGGGACTCCCATCCAAGTTTTAAACCAGATTACCGGTTTTTTGATGGTAGACAGCGCCACGCCCGGTTTTTTTGGGCAAACCGAGATAGAGCGCATGGAGGCTTTTGTGCAGCATGCGGCGGTGGCTTTGCGCAACGCCTGGATGTATGCCCAGGCTCGCCGGGAAATCATTGAGCGCGTAAAAGCCCTTAAAACAGAGCGCAATTTTGTTTCGGCGGTGTTAGATACGGCAGCCACGATGGTGGTTATCTCCAATACGGAGGGGCGTATTATTCGCTTTAACCGCACCTGTGAAAAAACCACCGGCTATTCATTTGACGAGGTGAAAGGCAAGCACATCTGGGATCTATTTCTTACCCCAGACCAGGTGGAGCCGGTTCGCACTATTTTTAATAAATTGGTCAAGGGCCAGTATCCTATTGATTACGAAAGCGGCTGGATCACCAAAACCGGCGACCGCTGCATGATTGCCTGGTCCAGCACGGTGTTGGATAATCATGGCGTGGTCGAGTATATCATCAGCACCGGCCATGATATTACCGAACGCAAGCAAATTGAAGAGGCGCTGCGCCAGGGGGGTGAACGCTATGCCCTGGCCGTGCTGGCGGCGAATCACGGCTTGTGGGACTGGAATTTAAAAACCAACGAAATCTACTTTTCACCGCATTGGAAGGCTATTCTGGGCTATGAAGAGCAGGAGATTCAATCCAGTGTAGATGAATGGTTCAGCCGGGTTCACCCAGAAGATTTACCCCGCTTAAAGGTGGATATTGCCGTTCACCTGGAAGGGACTACGCCCAGCTTTAAGAGTGAATATCGCATGCTGCATTGGAATGGAGAGTATCGCTGGGTGCTTACCCAGGGGCTGGCAGTGCGTGATGAAACAGGCGCGCCCTACCGTTTAACCGGTTCCCAGGCAGATATTACGCAGCGCAAGCTGAATGAGGACGAGTTAAAATATGCCTCCTCACATGATGCCCTGACAGGCTTGCCCAATCGAGCGGCGTTTCTGAAACGCCTGGAGCGGGCGATTGAGAAAGCCAAACAAAACAAGGGCCATTTATTTGCCGTTTTGTTTATTGACCTGGACCGCTTCAAAGTAATTAATGACAGCTTGGGCCATTTAGTGGGGGATCAACTCCTGATCACGGTAGCGCGCCGCTTAAAAGCCTCGCTGCGTTCAAATGATATGGTGGCCCGCCTGGGCGGCGACGAGTTTACCATTTTGCTGGAGCATATCCATAATGCCGATGACGCTACCCTGGTGGCAGAGCGCATTGCCCATGAGCTGGCCAGCCCCATCAAACTGGAGGGGCATGAATTGTTTGTCACCGCCAGCATTGGCATTGCCCTCAATACCAACGGCTATGAGCAAGCCGATGATATTTTGCGCGACGCCGATACCACCATGTACCGGGCCAAAGCCCAGGGGCGCGCCCGGCACGAAATATTTAACACCGAGATGCACACCCAGGTGGTTGCTATTAGAGAGCTGGAAGCTGAGCTAAGACATGCGATTGAACGACGCGAACTGGAGCTTTACTACCAACCGATTGTCTCACTGGCCACCGGTGAGGTTGTCAGTGTAGAGGCTTTGTTGCGTTGGAATCATCCCCGGCTGGGGCTGATTGGCCCGGGTGAGTTTGTATCCCTGGCCGAAGAAACAGGCTTGATTGTCTCTATCGGCGAATGGGTTTTACGCACCGCCTGCGCCCAGGTTAAACAGTGGCATACGGCGGGTTATCCCTCACTCCGGGTAGGGGTTAACGTGTCCATTCGACAATTTTATGCCCACAGCCCCCAGGTGAGTTTGCCGGAGCTTGTGGCGGCCGTTTTGACTGAAACCGAACTGCCGCCCCAAACCCTTGACCTGGAAATCACCGAAAGCCTGCCGCTGGCCCACAATGAAGTCAACTCGGTGGTGCTGCGAGATTTGAGACGGCTGGGGGTGCATATTGTGCTGGACGATTTTGGGATAGGCTCATCCCTGGTGGTCTTAAAGCAATTTCCCATCAGCGCCTTAAAAGTAGACCAATCTTTTGTTAAAGAAATCATTAGCAACTACAGTGACGCCGCCATTATAACATCTATGATCAGCCTGGCCCATAATTTAGGCTTAAAAGTGATTGCTGAAGGGGTGGAAACCGAGGCCCAATTAGCCTGGTTACGGTCAAAGGGGTGTGACGAGATTCAAGGCTATCTGTTCAGCCGACCTCTGGCCGCGCCGGAGCTGCACAAGCTCTTGAATTCGGGCAAACGTTTAAGAAGGTCAAGCCGAACATATAAGCAGGTAAGTTATGACAAATCCACTCTTTCCTGAGAGTAATGAGGAAAACCAGAATAACCCCAAAACCCCTTTGACCGACGAGTTAGGTCTGATACGCCAGAATATGGCGCAGTTACGCCAACTGGCTACAGAAATAGAAGCCTCGGCCAGCCGGCGACACCCTTCAGAAGAGCGGCCACAATCCAGTGAGCGCAGCTTTCATCAATTTGTTCTCTCCATCAGCGATCATATCTACGTTACCGAGATCACCAAAGATGGTCAACGCATTAACCGCTATCTCTCCCCCAATGTTGAAACTTTAACCGGACACCTCAGAGCCAGGCTCATGGCCAATTGGGCCTTTTGGCCGACTCACATCATTCATCCTGATGACCGGGCCTCTGCCGCAGCCCAGGCCAAACGGCTGGCTCAAGGCCAAAACAGCGAAGTTGAATACCGCCTGGTGCGGGCCGATGGCCGGGTGATCTGGGTGCGAGACAGCGCCAGGGTAGAAGAGCAGGGCGACGCCAAAATGGTTTACGGTGTGGTCTCAGACATTACCGAGCGCAAACGGCGAGAAGCCGCCCTGTCTAAATTATTGGAACTGAGCCGGGCCTTAGTAACCACCCATGACCCCTCGCAGTTGTTGAATCAGGCTATCAGGGCCGCCACCGAAATTGTCCAAACCGCCGACCGGGGATCGCTGCAATTACTGGATGACACCGGCCAAATTTTGCGCACGGTAGCTATCAGTTCGCCGGGGGAGCGGCTGGGGCAAACGATCATCTTTAAACCGGGGGTAGGGATTGCCGGCCATGCCCTGGCCAGCAATCGCACCATTAATGTGCCCGATGTGCTGGCCGACAGCCGCTTTGTGCCCAGCGATTTGCCGCTCCGTTTTCGCTCTCTGCTGGTAGCCCCTTTAGTGGTCAAAAGCCGTTTGTTGGGCACTGTCTCGTTGAGCAGCAAACAAGTTAAAGCCTTCTCGGCTGCAGATGAGGCTTTGGTGCAACTGATTGCGGACCAGGTGGCGGCTGCGCTAGAAAATGCCCGCCTCTTTAACAGCCACCTCCAGGCCGAAAAATTACGCAAATCTTATGAGTTTTTGCAGGCCACCATTGACGCTCTGGGAGCGCATATTGCTATTCTCAATGAAAAGGGCGATATTATCGCGGTCAATGCCCGCTGGCGGCGCTATGCGGCGGCGAATGGCTACATAGACCCCAACTGCGGCCTGGGGGTTAACTATTTAACCATTTGTGATGCCGCTACCGGCCCCTATGCCGAAGAAGCGCCAATTGTGGCCGAGGGCATTCGGCAGGTAATTTCCAGGCGGCGCAATCAATTTTATTTGGAATACCCGGTCTACACCCCGCTGGAACAGCAGTGGTATGGGGTGCGGGTGACGCGCTTTTTAAATGAAGGGGCCACGTGGCTGGTTGTAGCGCACGAAGATGTAACCGAACGCCGCAAGGCCGAGGAGGGGCTGAGAGCCAGCGAGGAGCAGTACCGCAACCTGACCAATCAGTTGCCGGTGGGCGTATACCGTGATACCAACAAGGGCCGCCTGGCTTACGCCAATCAGGCGCTGGCCGCTATTTTGGGCTACGACAGCATTGATGAGGTGATGCAAATCTCGCTGAGGGACACGTTTGATGATCCGGCCCAGCGCGACAAACAGCTAGAACCCTGGCGCACCAGCGGTGGGTTTATTTTTAATGAGATGAAACTGCGCACCAAAAAAGGCGAGCAAATTTGGGTGCGCGATATTGCCCGGATTATATTGAATGAGGCCGGGGAGATTGATTATATTGACGGCATCATTCAAGATATTACCAACTATAAGGAAGCGGAATTAGCCTTGCAAGCCAGCGAAACCCGCTTTCGCTCCCTGGTCCAAAATTCTTCTGATATTATCACCGTGGTGGTGGCCGACGGCACGGTGCAGTTTGTCAGCCCTACGGTGGAACGCATCCTGGGTTATAAGCCCGAAACCATTTTGGGAGCGCAGGCAGCCCAATACCTGCACCCGGACGATTTAGAAACTATTCGACGCCAGTTTGGCAAAATTTTAGAGCAGCCAACCACCGCCAGCACCCCCATAGAGTTTCGCATCCGGCATGCTTCGGGGGAGTGGGTGTGGATGGAAGTGGTGGCTAACAACTTGCTCAATGATCCGGTTATCCAGGGGATTGTGATCAATGCGCGGGATATTAGCAAGCGCCGGCAAATGGAAGAACAACTCCATCAGTTGGAAATGAAGTTTTTACACGCTCAAAAGATGGAGGCAATTGGCCGGCTGGCCGGCGGGGTCGCGCACGATTTTAATAACCTGCTGACGGTTATCAACGGCTACAGCGAATTGGTTTTGAGCCAGCTTGATAAGAGTAACCCCCTCTACAGCTATATTGAACTTATTAAAAAAACCGGGGGACAAACCGCTCAATTAACCCGCCAGCTCTTAATTTTTAGCCGGCAAGAAATGGTTCAACCCGAAGTCATCAACCTCAACTCGGTGGTGACCGATATGGAGGCCATGATCAAACGCCTGGTGGGCGAGGATATTCACCTGGCAACCCGGCTTGAACCTAACCTGGGCTTAATCAAAGCGAATCCAGGCCAAATAGAACAGGTCATTATGAACCTGGTCGTCAATGCGCGGGATGCCATGCCCCAGGGAGGCCGCCTGACCATTGCCACAACCGATGCTGTGATAACCGAAGCTCAACCCGCCCTGGCCCTGCCGCCGGGACGATACGCCCAATTGACCATCAGTGATACCGGCATAGGCATGGATGAAAAAATCTTATCCCATATTTTTGAACCCTTTTTTACCACCAAAGAGCAGGGTAAAGGCACGGGCTTTGGGCTATCTACCGTCTTTGCTATCATTACGGAATGTAAGGGCAAAATCCAGGTAACCAGCCAACCCGGTCAGGGCGCTGCCTTCCACATTTATATCCCTTGTCTTTCTGAGGGAGCCATTGAAGAGCTAAAGGTTGATTATGAAGGGCTGCCGGACGAGGACGTGCGAGGCACCGAGACAATTCTGATCGTTGAAGATGAAGAGGCGGTGCGGAGCTTGTCTAAATTGATCCTGCAAGAGCAGGGCTATCAGGTGCTAGAAGCCCGGCATGGGCATGAGGCCATCAAAATGTGCCAACAAGCCAAACGCCCTATTAATTTATTGATTACCGATATTGTTATGCCGGGCGGCATGAGCGGGCAGGAGTTGGTAGAATATTTGAAGCCTTTGCTGCCAGAAGCCAAAGTGCTATACATGTCTGGTTATACCAACGAAGTTATCACCCATTATGGCATGGTAGAAACCAGTATAAATTTCTTACAAAAACCCTTTAGCCCCAAAGCTCTCATCCACAAGGTGCGCCAGCTTTTGGATGAGGGCTGATAATTTCTACTTATTTGTATATCGTTCCCAACCTCGATAACAAAGCTGAAACATCTTTGATCGGCTGGCCGGCCTCAAATAACAAATAATAACCGGCCTCGCGTGGGGTAGCATGATGGGCGCTGGCCAGACGCAGGTGGCGGCGCGCCACCACCTGGTACCCCCCGCGAATGGTGATGTGGCCGGCAACCAATACCTGCTGCGGAAAATAATCTACCGAGGCTTCCTGCAGCAGGGCCTCTAAAAAAATGCCGTAATCCGTTTGACCATACTCCTGCTCGCAGCGGGTAAAAAGGGCCGGCCACAACACCCCATTAAAGGTTGGCTCCTGGCCGGCCAAAAATCCACGCAGCAAATCATTATAACGAGGGTCATCCGGCCCGGAAACGGCCAGATAATGTTGAGCCAGAACATCATAAGAAACCTGCTGCATGCGAGCGTACCCCTGTCGCAAAGCCGCCACATCTGCGGCCATCATTTTTTCGGCCCAGGTCAACACCCGTTGATGACTCCAATGGAACAGCCGCCCGGCCTGGCGCGGGTCGGCATGTGGCGCGGCGGCTCCAGCGTGGGTGAGCAAAACCCCGGCCCGCGTGCGGATATAAAAGGGCAGCGAGTCGAACAGCGCCATCACCTCGGCCCGGCGCCGGCTCTGGTTCAAAGCCGCCTCAAAAGCAGCGGTATACTCCTGATCCCCCTTGGCCAGGCTAATCCCATAAATGTGGGGCAGCTCATGGTTGCCACACAAATAAATAACCGCCTCCCCATAAGCAGCCTGCAAGTCCAGCACATCCAACACAATCTCCACCGAATGATCCGGCTCTCCGCTCGACTCGCGGTGAATTAAATCGCCGGAAAAGAGCAGAATATCGGCCTGGCCGGCCGCCTGCAAAGCTACAAAGCGGTCTCGGTAGCGCCGGTAAGCGTCCCAATCGCCATGCAAATCGGTAACGACCATGACCTGGCCGGCCTCAATGGACCATAAACGGGAGGCAGTTTTGGCAAGGAGTAAAGACATAACAGGGAGTAAGGTGTAGGAAGCAAGAAGTAAGGAGATATACTGCTATTGTACTCCCTACTTCCTACTCCCTACTACTTGATTCTCGCTTTCATCCACCAGGCGCTGTTATGAAAATCGGCAACGGCGTTGCCGGGGTGAACCAGGCTGTCAAAAATAGGGTAATCTTCAGCCTTGAGCGACATCTCCAGCACCGGCAGGGCATCCTCCAGATGAGCCAACGTGCGCGGCCCAATAATAGGCGCAGTGATACCGGGCTGGTCTTTACACCACAACAAAGCCAGTTGTGAGGCCGTCACGCCTCGCTCACGGGCTAACTCCACCATCCTGGCTCCAATTTGCCGGCCGGTTGGGTTGACCCGCTGATCCATCATATTGCGCCCCTCGGCCAGCCGAGACCCGGCCGGCGTGGCCTCATCCACCGGGTAGCGCCCGGCCAGAATGCCCATAGCGATGGGCGACCAGGGTAAGACCGCCAAGTTGTACTTCAAAGCCAGGGGGATGATTTCATTCTCGATGCGCCGGTCCAGCAGGTTGTAAGGCGGCTGCTCGCTCACGTAGCGCACCCAGCCATACTGTTTGCTCAGGGCCAGCCCTTCCATGATGATCCAGGCCGGAAAGGTACTGGAGCCGATATAAAGCACCTTTCCCGCTCGCACCAAATCATCCAACGCTCGCAGCCACTCTTCTTGCGGAATAAATTCAGACGGGCGATGGAGTTGGTACAGGTCAATATGGTCGGTTTGCAGCCGACGCAGGGAGTCCTCACAGGCTTTGATGATATGGTAGCGCGACAAATCCTGCTCGTTGGGGCCGTCGCCCATAGGGTTGTACACTTTGGTGGCCAGCACCACCTGCTGCCGCCGGCCGCTTTCTTTGAGCGCCTGGCCGACAATCCGCTCACTCTCGCCGTTGGTATACACGTCGGCAGTGTCAATAAAATTGATACCTCCCTCCAGCGCCCGATTGATGATGTGGATCGACTCCGCCGCTGAGGTTGGCCCGCCAAAATTCATGGCACCCAGGCATAGGGGGGGTACTTTAACTCCGCTGCTGCCCAAAACTCGATACTCCATAGTAACATGCCTCCTAATGCAAAATCTTACTCAAAAACATTTTGGTGCGCTCATGTTTGGGATTATTAAAGAGAGCAACCGGGGTGGTATCTTCAACCACACTGCCGCCATCCATAAAGATGATCCGGTTGGCGGCGTTCCGGGCAAAGCCCATCTCGTGCGTCACCACCACCATGGTCATGCCAGCTTTAGCCAGGTCAAGCATCACGTCCAGAACTTCCTTGATCATTTCCGGGTCCAGGGCGCTGGTTGGCTCGTCAAAGAGCATGATTTTGGGGTTCATGGCCAGGGCACGGGCAATGGCTACACGCTGCTGCTGCCCGCCGGAGAGCTGGCCGGGGTAAGAATTTTCCTTTTCCGGGATACCGACCCGCTGCAACTGCTGCCGGGCAATCTCAATAGCTTCTTCTTTTTTGCGCTTGCGCACCACCGTCTGGGCAATGGTAATATTTTCCAGGGCGGTCAGGTGGGGAAAAAGATTGAACTGCTGAAAGACCATGCCCACTTCGCGCCGCACCGCGTTAATATCCTTAGTTTTACGGCTCAGGTGAATCCCATCAATCCAGATATCCCCGCTGGTGGGTACCTCCAGGTAGTTGATACAGCGCAGCAAGGTTGACTTGCCGGAGCCGCTCGGTCCAATGATGACCACCACCTCGCCGGCTTGAATATCCAGGCTGACATCGTTGACCGCCTGGACGTGTCCAAAATGTTTATCCAAATTTTTGATGACAATCATGGCCTCGGTATTCATCACTCGGTCTTGAGCCTCTTTTCCATAGCTTTAACTCCCAACGACAACAGAATAGTCATGGTGAGATACATAAACGCGACGGTGTTATACGTTTCAAAATAGCGAAAAGAACTGGCGGCATACAGCTTGCCCAACTGGGTAATATCGCGCACGCCCAGGGCCGAAACCAGGGACGATTCCTTGAGCATGGCGATAAAATCATTGCCCAGCGGCGGCAGCACCCGCCGCACCGCCTGGGGCAAGATGATATAGCGCATGGCCTGAAAGTAATTCATCCCCAAAGAACGGGCCGCTTCCATCTGTCCCCGGCCAATTGATTCAATCCCGGCCCGGAAAATTTCGGCAGAAAAAGCCCCGTAGCTAATCGCTAAGGCTATCACCGCCCGCACCAAAAAGTTAACACTTTGCGCATTCAAACTGGTCAGAAAATTCTTTTGAGGCAGTAGGTTGAAGCCGGCCAAAAACCCTCCCAACCCATTCAACTGGCCGATAGCCCAGGGGATAATCACAAAAGCGACGTATAAAATGGTCACCAAAATGGGCACGCCCCGCATCACCTGCACATACAAGGTGGCGATATTGTAGATGATGGGATTTTTAGAAACTCGCCCCAGGCCGGTAATTAAGCCCAGCGTAATGGCAATGGCATAAGCGATTAAAGTTACCTGGACGGTGGTCAGGATACCTTCTTTTAAGAAATCAAAGACTTTGTTGTAGGTTTCGTTGTTGTAAAACGAAAAAAGCAAAAATGCCCCCACCAGTATGATGATGAGCAGCCACCAGGGAAACTCTGAGAAGGTTCCAATGAGGCCAGATTGTACGGAGGAAAATTTTTTTGGCTCGGCTGTGGTATTCATGTTTCCATAATTTAAGGGATTTTATAAGCGATGAGCAAGGTGTGCAGGCCCTAAAGGTCTCAAAACCTTTAGGGCCTTGTCTGAATTTTATAAGCGATGGGCAGAGCCTAAGCCCTGCCCATCGAAGTTTTTTTGGCGTTTTGACTTCTCTTTTATTGTGGCGTTTTGATGTCCTCGTAGGTTAGCTTGAACTCGCTGGAGAAGTACTTCTTGGCCAGCTCATCCAAAAAACCGTCGGCTTTCATCGAGGCCAGGGCCGCGTTCACCGGCTCACGCAGGTCGCTGCCTTTGGGGTAGATAAAGCCCAGTTGGTCGCTGGAGAGCGAGGGGCCGGCCAGTTCCAGCTTGTCGGCGTTAACCCCCACATAACCTTGCCCGGCGGTTTCATCCATAAAGACCACGTCCACATCACCGGCCAGCAAGGCTTGCACCGCCGCCCCAAAATCCTGGAAGGCCTGGATGCGGTCTTCGCCTACCACCTTCACCGCACTGTCGTAGTTGGTGGTACCCACCTGCGTTCCAACTTTGAGCTCCGGGTTAGCCTTTAATTCTTCCGGGGTGCTGAAGCGATTCTCACCTTTGCGCACCAAAAGCCGCTGTTCGATGTTGATGTACCCATCCGAGAAATCCACTACTTTGGCCCGCTCCTCGGTAATGGTGATGCCGTCGGCGGCGGCGTCAAATTGACCCTGGCTGACGGCGGTAATCATGCCATCCCAGGCCGACTCGACAAATTTGGGTTTGCAGTTGAGACGCTTGCAAATCTCGTTCCAGGCATCGTAATCCCAGCCGCCCGGTTGGCCGGTTTTGAGGTCAATGTAATTGAAAGGCAGATAGGCATTTTCTACGGCGATGGTAATTTCACGGCCGCCCAAATCGGGCAGCGCAGCCGGGGCAGCGGCGCTGTCCGCCCCAGCTTGAGACGTAGCTGCCCCGCCGCCGGCAAAGACCGGCACAAATTCCTCACCCTTGATCAGGTTGACCGCAATCTTCGGGTTGGCGCAGTCGCCCAACTCATTGCAGGTTAACTTACCGGTGATGCCGTTAAAATCTTTGGTGGCATACAGTGCGTCGCGCAGGGCCTGCCGCCCAATCACGGTATTGCCCTCGGCGTCGGTCTTGGCCACTTTTTCAATGGCATCAAAGATCATATTGGCGGCGTCGTAGGCATGGGCGTGGAAAGCGGCGGTCGGCTTGCTGCCAAAATCGGCTTCATACGTAGCTACAAATTTGGCGTAGGCTTCGCCAGAAAAGGCCAGGTCTGGGCCGGAGGCATACATACCCTCGGAAGCGGCGCCGGCTGCCTTCAAGAAGTCGGGTGAAAGCATGGCATCGGCCCCGGCCAGGATGGTTTTCTCCAGGCCGGCCACTTCTTTGGCCTGCGCCGTAATAAACCCACCTTCGGCAATAAAAATGGGGTAGTACAGAAACTCCGGCTTGCCGGTAGCAATCGAGGTCAGCACCGGGCGCATATCGGTATCGCCCACGTTGACTGCTTCCTGGGCCGTAATCGTCCCGCCCAACTTTTTAAACTCATCGGCAAAAACTTGCTGCAACTGCTCGGCGTAGGGGCTGCCATCGTGGATGGTTGCCGCCGTCTTCAGCTTCAGCTCGTTCCACACAAACTCGGCCATCACCTTGCCCTGGATGTTATCGTTGTGGGCCGTGCGCAAAAAGCTCGGCACATGCGTATCCTGGCCGGTTAAGGCTGGCGCAGTGCAACTGGGCGAGATCATAGTCAGGCCGGCGTCATTATAGATGGGTGCGGCCGGCGTACACGATGAGGAACAGCTATGCCCAACCACGGCTACAATGTTCGGATCCGAGGCAATTTTGGTAGCGGCAGTCTGGCCGCCTTCGGCTGAACAACCATCATCTTCGGCTTGCAGCTCTACCGGATGCCCGGCTACTTCACCCCGATCTTTGATGGCAATTTCAACCCCATGTTGGGAGTCTGTCCCTAAAGACTCGTTGGGGCCGGCAATGACCAGGGCTGAGGCAAGGCGGATGGGGTCGCCGGCTGCTATCGTCACGCAGCCCAGGGCGTCGTCACACTCGCCGCTAGAAGCTTCCGGTTTAGCCTCGCTGGTAGCGGCCGGAGCGGGGGCAGAACCGCCGCTGATAACCGTCAGGTCGGCCCCGTTAAACCACTTTTGAGAAAACTTGGTGAGCGTGCCATCGGCATGCATGGCGTCAATAATTTCGGATACTTTTTTGACCAGGCTGGTCCCATCCAGGGAGCTCTTTTTATCAAACGCGGCGGCCAGATTTTCAACATAAACCGGCTCGCCCACTTTGACCACCTTGATGCCGTTGGCAATGGCCTGGTCAACCACCGTACCGGAAGTTAAGAACACCTGGAACTCTTCGCGTCCGGCCTGGATGGCCTGAGCGCACTCGGCATCGGTTGAGAGCGGCACCACCGTTACATCCTTGGGCGGCGCTACTTTAATATCAGAGGCCGGAATGCCGACATCTTCACCCTTGAGGTAAGTTTCGTAAGTGGTGGCAGTGCCTACGCACACCGGCTTGCCGGCAATATCATCCAGGGATTTAATGCCAGAATCCACCCCGGCTGCAAACTGGGCCGGGGTAAAATAGTAAGGGCTGCTAAAGTTCAATACTTCTTGACGAGCTTTGGTAATGGTCATGGAACCAACGCTCATATCCCATTGATCGCCCCAGTTGCCGGCGGTGATAATATCCCACTCCGGGGTCACAAATTCGGCTTTGACGCCCAGGCGCTTGGCAATCTCGTTGGCTACATCAATATCAAAGCCTTCAAAGGTGCCATCGGGCTTGAGCAGCGATTGCGGGGCGTAGTTAGGGTCGGTAGAAATCCGAATCTTGCCATCGGCCATAATTTTAGCCAGCAAGTCGCCGCCTGCGGCCGGGGCTTCGGTAGCAGCCGCTTCGGCCGGTTTTTCTTCGGTGGCAGCCGCTTTGGCTTCCTCAGTTGCAGCCGGTTTTTCTTCGGTGGCGGCCGGTTTGGCTGCTTCCGTAGCGGCGGGTTTCTCCTCGGCCGGAGCGGCCGGCTGCGCTCCGGTACAGGCAGCCACCCCCATTACTACAGCTACCAATAAACTGAACATCCAGAAAAGTCGTTTAGTCATTTTTTCTCCTCCACAGACAAAAACTTTTTTCATGGTTATAAAATCAACGAAGAAACCTATACACCTGTTATGACAAGATCACCTCCACTGCAAGCTAATTTTGGTAAAGTTCGGAACCGGTGACATTCTACAATCTGGCGACAATTTTTGCAAGATAGGTATTTGGCTAAATCGCCTTATCAATGGTAGGATAGCCACATTTCATTAAGGAGGAGTATGTTATGACTGAACGAGTTGGGGTGGTAGGTTTAGGGATTATGGGCGGGGGAATGGCGCGTAATCTTTTAAAA
>CAZDMM010000002.1:0-20984 GCA_964505845.1 uncultured Caldilineaceae bacterium | reverse complement strand
CTGGCTTCCCTGTCACCGTGTGGAATCGCACGGCAAGTAAAATGGAACCATTGGTGGCTGCCGGCGCTCAGACCGGGCGTGATCCGGCTGACGTGGCGGCTCAGAGTGATGTTATTGTCACCTGCGTCAGCGATACCCCCGATGTGGAGGTCGTCATTCTGGGAGAAAACGGCATCATCCAGGGGGCCAAAACCGGCAGCCTCCTGATTGATTGCAGCACCATCAGCCCCAGCGCCACCCGCAGCCTGGCCGGCAAACTGGCTGAACGTGGCGTGGCCATGCTGGATGCGCCGGTAAGCGGCGGCAGCGAAGGGGCGGCCCTGGGAACCCTGTCAATTATGGTGGGCGGTGAAGCCACAGATTTTGAGCGGGCCATGCCTGTTTTTCAGGCCATCGGCAAAAAAATTATTCACGTGGGGCCGATTGGGGCGGGGCAAACCGTAAAATTGGTCAACCAAATTGTGGTGGTTGGCAATACCCTGGCCATGTGTGAGGGGCTGCTGTTTGCCCAGGCCGGCGGGGTAGACCTGGCTAAAGCGGTGGAGGTGGTTGGCGCGGGGGCCGGCGGTAGCTGGATGTGGAACAATCGCGGCCCGCAGATTCTGCGCCGAGACTGGCGGCCCGGTTTTACCATTGATTTGCAGCAAAAGGATATCCGCCTGGTGTTGGATGCGGCAGACCAACTGGGTGTGCCCTTACCCGGCATGGCCTTAATCTTTCAACTATACCGCACCCTGCAAGCCCAGGGTTTGGGCAGCGAGGGTAACCACGCCCTGATCAAGGCTTTGGAAAACCTGGCGGGCTTTGAGATTGAGCCGGTGGCTGATAAGTAGAGACCAGATGGAATTGACCTGCTTGCAGCAAAAAGAAACAAAAAAGGCGTGTGAGTGACACACGCCTTTTTTTATGATCGTAACTAAATCGGACTAAAAACCTGATCTACCATCTGTGTTGTTAAATTATTCCGCCGCCGGAGGCGCGTTTTTGAAGGCCCCAAACAAACCGGAGAAGTAGGTAAAATCACCCACCCGGCCGGTGTGGAGCGGGCTGGCGGCATCCCACTGGGCGGTGTAAGAATCAACCACATCCTTCGCATCCAGAGGGCTGCCATCGTGGAATTTGACTCCTGACCGGAGTTTGAAAGTCCACACGGTCAAGTCCGCGTTAGCTTCATAGCTCTCCGCCAGAGAAGGCACTACCTCGGTGCCGCCAACTTTGTAGGCCAACAGGCTTTCGTTAACCTGCTCACAAGCGCGCAGGCTTTCCCCGTCGGTTTCATCGGCGCAGTACAGGCCGATGGGTTCGGCGTTTTGCATCCACACCAGGGTATCTTGTCCCTCAATGCCCATCACCGAAAAGACCTCATTGCTCAACGGCGAAGAGTGCGCCCCTTGTACTTCGGCTTTGAAAGCTGTGGCTGAACCACCGTGCGCCACAGGAACCATAGGCACATGTTGGATCAACAGTTCATTGGCCTGAGCGTACAGCTTATTCCGTTCAGCTTGATCCGCCAGGCTGGCCGCTTGCTGCAATACTTTGTGGATATCAGGGAAACCGGCCCCAAACTGCGGGCTGGCCCCGGCCCCAAAGTGATAATCCAGGAAGTTGGTTTGATCGGGATAGTCCGCACCCCAACCAAGCAGGTGAATCCCATCCAGTTTTCCGGCGTTGGCCGCATCAATAAAAGCGCCGCTCTCCATCACCACGATTTCAGCATTGATACCGAGGTCTTTCAATTGGGCTTGAATATCCTGGGCCACTACGCCCGGTTCCGGCAGATAACCGCGCACCCCATCGCGGTAGGTAATGGTGGTATCAAAGCCATTGGGGAAGCCAGCTTCGGCCAACAGAGCCTTAGCTTTTTCCAGGTCGTAGGCCGGCCACTCTGGGCCATCACACCCACCGGGGATAGCGCAGGGGGTAAAGTGGCTGGCTACTTCGGAACCGGCCGGATAGAAGTTATCCACGATACGCTGCCGGTCAATCCCAATCGCAATGGCTTGCCGCACTTTTTCATTGTCAAAGGGCGGGTAGGAATTATTAAAACCGATGTAGAACACGTTTAAGGCCGGGCGAGGGTAAAGCTTGAGGGCGCTGTCGCCTTCAATCGTGGCAAAATCGTCGGGGGTGGGGTTGTCAATGCCATCCACCGTGCCGGATTGCAACTCTAGCAAACGCTGCGCTCCTTCAGCACTCCACCGGAAAACCAGCGTCTTGGATTTAGCCGGTTCGCCCCAATAATCTTCATTGCGCTCAAAGGTAATGCTGTCGCCCTTTTTCCATTCTTTTAACTTGTAGGGGCCAGTGCCGATTGGTTTGTCAACCATGTCACCGCCGCCTTTGGTCGCTTCCAAATATTCCGAAGGATGAATTTGAAAGGCGCTGAAAGCTACTTTGGCCGGGAAAGCCACATCGGGCTGGCACAGGGTAAACTTGACGGTCAAATCATCCACCGCCTCGATGCTCTTAAATTCCCCACCGTAGGCGCACTCCCCCCCGGCGCTGAACACCGACACGTACTGCCCCTGCTCAATGTGGTTCACCGCTATCTTCGGATCCGCACAGTCCCCATTCTCATTACAACTGATCTTCCCCGTGATCCCATTCAGCCCCTTCGTCCCATATAACGCCTCCCGTAACGCCTGCCGCCCTATCACCGTGTTCCCGTCCCCATCCGTCTGCGCTACCTGCTCGATCGCATCAAATACCATATTGGCCGCATCAAACGCATGCGCATGGAACGCACTCACCGGCTTCTTGCCCAGTATCTCCTCATAATCCTTCAAAAACTGCTCATACGTCGCCCCACTGAACGCCAAATCCGGCCCACTGATGTACATCCCTTCCGCCGCTTCCCCAGCCGCCGCAATGAAGTCCGGCGAAATCATCCCATCCGCTCCCGCCAAAATCGTCTGCTCCAGACCCGCCACTTCTTTCGCCTGCGTCGTGATAAAGCCCCCCTCCGCAATGAAGATCGGGTAGTACAGAAATTCCGGCTTCCCCGTCGCTATCGAGGTCAACACCGGCCTCATATCCGTATCCCCCACATTCACCGCTTCCTGCGCCGTAATCGTCCCCCCCAACTCCTTGAACCGTTCCGCAAACACCTGCTGCAACTGCTCCGCATACGGACTGCCATCGTGGATCGTCGCCGCCGTCTTCAGCTTTAGCTCGTTCCACACAAACTCCGCCATCACCCTCCCCTGGATGTTGTCGTTGTGCGCCGTCCGCAAAAAACTCGCTACATGCGTCTTCGGATCCGTCAACGCCGGCGCTGTGCAACTCGGCGAAATCATCGTCAATCCCGCATCGTTGTAGATCGGCGCCGCCGGTGTGCAACTGCTCGAGCAGCTATGCCCAATCACCGCCACGATGCTCTCGTCCGACGCTATCTTCGTCGCCGCCGTCTGGCCCCCTTCCGCCGAACAACCGTCATCTTCTGCCTGCAACTCTACCTCGTGCCCCGCCACCAAACCTCGCTCTTTGATGGCAACCTCGACCCCCGTTTGCGAGTCTACCCCCAGCGTCTCGTTGGCCCCCGAAATGACCAAAGCCGAGGCGATCCGGATCGGATCCCCCGCCGCTACCCTCACACAGCCCAAAGAATCCTCACAATCCTGGGCCACCGCCGCCCCCCTGACCACCACTGCCAGCAGCACTACTAAACTCAACATTATTGCCAAACGTTTTGTCATATCTCCTCCTGAGAATATATGATTAAATAGTTTGAAAATTAGATTGAAACGAGTTGGGATTTAAGTGACCTATTGAGTAAGCGTTATCAATCACCTCCTTGTGACTAAAAGCTAACCATGAGTTGATAACGAAGCGGGTAAAAAGACGATAAGTCTCATTGATGAGACTGGCCCGGAAGAACTTCCATTTTACTGTCGGGTTTGAAATTTGGCAAAACAGTTTAGCGAATTGCCACGCGGCTGCCTTCATTGGTCTTCCAAACCTCAATGCGCACCGGGAAGGCGTCTTTTAGCTCGTCAATATGGGTAATGACGATAATTTTTTCAAAATCATCCTGGATGGCGTTGATGGCTTCAACCAGGCGCTCCCGGCCTTGCACATCCTGAGTACCAAAGCCCTCGTCCATAACCAGGGTTTGCAGGCGCGCCCCGGCCCGGCGGGCCAATACTTTGCTTAAGGCCACCCGGATGGCAAAATTAACCCGAAAGGCTTCACCCCCGGAGTAAAGCTCATAATCCCGGCTGCCCATCTCATCGGCAATGCGAATATCCAGGGTTTCGATGGTGTTATCGCCGCTCCTGGCCTCACGTTGGGTTTCAAACCTCACATGCATACGGCCGTCGGTCATCCGGCTCAGGAGTTTGTTGGCTTCATCCTCAATTTCGGGGATGGCGCTTTCTATTAATAGGGCCTGCACCCCTTTTTTGCCAAAGGCGGTTTGCAGTTCTCGATAAATTCCCAGGGTCTCGCGAGTTTGCTGGAGTTTATCGTCCAGCATACCCCGCTGCTTGGCCCGGTCGGCCAGGTACTTCAAATTTTGTTTGGCGGCAGCCACCTTGTCACGGGCTTCGCGCTCGCTCCGCTCCAATTGCCGCAGACTCTCATCTGCCTGGTTAAGATTGGCCCGAATCTGGGGCAAATCTTTGGTTTCAGCCTCCAGTCTGGCTACCTCCTGCTGGTCAAGGGTCTGCTGCTCCAGTAAACGCTGCTGGCGGGCCTTTTCTTTTTGCAGCCGTTGCGACTCCTCCGGCCGGCGCTGCTCTGCCTCGGCCAGGGCGCGGTTCTCATCTTCAAAATGAGCCAGGGCGGCCGCTTCGGCCCGCGCCTGTTGGTGAGCTGAGGAATCATAACCAAGTTGAGCCAATTCAGCCTGCACTTCGCCCAGTTGAGCCACCACTTCCACCGCAAAGGCCTGGGTATCGAGCTGTTTTTGCAGCTCAATTTGCTGCGCTTGAGCCGCCGCTAAAGCCTGGGCCGACTCCTCGGCCTCTTTGAGCGATTGCTCCAATTTAGCCACTCGACTCTGCACCGCCGGCAGCATGCGTAATTGTCGCTCGATTTCGGCCAAACTCTGCTGCAGCTCTTGCTGCTGGGCGGCTATGGCCCGTAAGCGAGTCTGGTTGGCGCGATAGGCATCTCCTTTGGCCGTACCCTCGCTTTTGAATTGGGCGGTTACTTCCTCCCGGCGACTCTCGTCGAGCGGGCGCTGGCAAACCGGGCAGGTAGAGCCGGCCTGGGCCAACTGCGTCAACCTGGCTTTAATCTCATCCATCTCCACCTTAAGCTGTTTGTTCTGCTCTTCCAGGCGAGCCGCTTCCTTCTCTATATCGCCCAGCCTCTGGCGCTGCTGGTCTCGTTCGGCTTCTAAAGCTTGCAGCGCCTCTAGCTCAATTTTGGCCTCACGCAACTGGGGGCGCTGCGTTTCTAGCAGGGCGGCTTTGGGACTCAGTAATTTGATGGTTGTTGTGACCTGGGCCAGGCCGGCTTCCACTTTGGCCCGCGCCTCGGCCAAAGCTTTCTCCAACTCATTGCGGCGCTCCGAAAGCTTAAACGACTGGTGCAGCCGGTGTTCCCACTCACTCAACGCCTCTTTGATCTGCTGAAGCTGCTGCAAACCGGCTTCAATCTCGGCCCGGCGAGATAACACAGCCTGGTAATGGTCAAGCTGCCTTTGGATTGCCTCACCGGTCCGCACACTCTCTTCAAGGTCCACCTGCAGCCGATCCAGGCGGTCACACAAATCATTGAGCTGGCGCTGTTTATATTCAATCGCCCGGTAACGCTCGCGCATGGCATCCAACGTCTGCTCCGCCAATTGGCGCTCTTGACTCTTTTGTTCGACCTCGCGCTGGGCGTCGGCCAATTCTTGCTGGTACTTTGGCTCTTCGGCTAACTCGGTCTCAATCTGGCCGATTTGGCCCTCGATGCTGGCCGCTTCTTTTTCTTTTTCAGCGGCGCGGGCTTTGGCTCGCTCGGTGTAAACTTCGTAAATTTCCAACCCCAGAATGTCGCCCAAAATCTTTTTGCGTTCGCCCGGCGGTTTGGTGGTAAACTCGTCGGCCCGCCCTTGCAGCAAAAAGGCCGAATTAATGAAGGTATCGTATTCCAGCCGCATGAGCTGGTTAATTTTGCTCTGGGTGGCCCGGATATTGCTTTCGGTCAGGGTGCGCCAACCCCCGGCGTCCTGCACATGCAGGCTCAAATCGCTGCGGCCCCGTTTGCTGGCGTCGCGCTTACGGATGACCCGGTACACCTGGCCGCTCAGGTCAAAGGTATACTCCACCTCCATCTCATCCTGGCCCAGGTGAATCAGGTCGTCGTCCCTTTTGGCCCTGGCCTTGCCCCACAGCGCCCACGTGACGGCGTCAAGCAGGCTGCTTTTGCCGGCGCCGTTCTCGCCGGTCAGGGCGGCCAGACGCACCCCTTGAAAATCAAGGCTGACCTCGTCTTGATAGGCCATAAAATTGCGCAACTTCAATGTGATGGGAATCACCCACTACTCCATCTCTAGCAGGCGTCAGGCGTCAAGCCCCCCCTGACACTGCCCCACCTGATACTATTTTGACCGGCATATTACCATGCCCTGGTTTAAGAAGCAATCAAGTGAAAGTTCGTAAGTCGGTTGACATAATTTAAATTATTATGGTATACTAAAATCAGCCTGAACTTTATGTAATCCTAGCTTGGTTAAGGAGATAGCCATGGCTGCTAATCAAGATGTTGAAGAAGTTGAAGTAGAGGAAGAAGAAGAGGAAGAAACGCCTCGAAAAAGGAACCCTCTACGTATCATTTTACTAATTTTGTTGATTTTGGCGCTCTTATGCGTAGTTTGCTTTGTTTTCTTTAGAAGCCGCCTGCCGGTTGGCCTGCCCGGCTTTCCGGCCCAACAGCCCGCCGCCCCCGCCATCGAAACGCCGGCCGTCAGCCCCACCGAAGCGCTGCCTCAGCCGGCCCCCCAAGAAACCGTTGCGGCTCAGGCCACCGAACCACCGGCGGCGGGTACAGAGCAGCCTCCGGCCACGGCCCTGCCCGAAGAAACCGAGCAACTGGCTACCCAGGAGCCGGGGCCAATTAGCATCACCGAAACCCCGGTTCTGGTAGAACCCACCCAGGATATGGGCCAGGAACACGGCGGTGAAATGCCCACCACCCAACCCGGCAGCGAAGTGACCGCTACCACCGAACCCGGCGGCGAGGCGACCGCCACTACCGAACCCGGCGGCGAAGCGCCTGCTACCGTAGAGGTCACCGTAGTGCCCGGCCCCACCGCCACGCCGACCCTTGGCGCTACGCCCGACACTACCCCGGTCGCCGATTGCGCCAACAATACCCCCCCGGTGGCTGAGGCTGGCGGCCCGTATAACGCCATGATGGGCAAGGGCGACGCCTTTGTGACCGTTGATGGCAGCGGCTCCAGCGACGCCGACGGCGCGATTGACGAGTACACCTGGGACTTTGGCGATGGCAGCCCCGTTCAAAGCGGCGTCAGCGCCATGCACGGTTACAGCAGCACCGGCTCGTTTGTTATCACCTTGACCGTTACCGATAACTGTGGCGACACAGCGCAAGATACCGCCGATGTCACCATCGTTGGGCCTACCCCGCCTGCCACCATCACCAGCACCGTGATCATGACCACAACCCCCGTTGCAACCGGAACCCCCACCCTGCCTCCGACCGGTCAAGGCCCAGATGATACGCACATGGGCATCCTGGGCTTCTGCTACCGGGTGCGATATGGCGATACCCTGTACGGCCTGGCCTGGTATTATGGTGTGCCGTGGCCGGACCTGGCCAGGGTTAACGACGTACCCCCGGAGTATTACGTCCTCGAGGGGCAGGGATTGTTCATTCCTACCGAGCCGATCCAGCCTGGGCCTAATCTGTATCAGGTGGAAGACGGCGACACCATCTACAGCGTTGCTTACCAATGCGGTTTGCCGGTGGGTAAGCTGGCCTGGGCCAACAACACCAGCCCCGACCAGGCTCTAACGCCGGGGGATTTGTTAGTCATCCCGCCCTGGGGTTGGCGCTAAACCATTTTAAGATTATACTTAGTAGACCCGAAGGGCGTGAATGTCCTTCGGGTCTTGGTATCTCAACGATAAACCGGGTTTTTGCTCATTAAACGGGTTTCCGGGCCAAAGAGCGAGCCAGGCAAGTTTATGGTGGAGAAGATCCATGGCAGCACTTAGAGACAATCCTCGCCGGGTACTACTCATCGGGCTGGTCATATTGGTATTAATTTGCCTGGTAGGTGTTCTTATTTTTCGTATTTTTACGACCGGGGGTGAGGAAATAGGCGGCGGCAATACCCCTACTCCTCCTCAGGCTACCACCCAAGAGCCAACCCCCACCCCGACCCCCGCCGAAACCACTGAGCCAACTGCCACCGCTACCCAGGTTGTCGCCGAAACCCCGGCTACGGTTATATCCTTATCCAACCAAACCCCCACCCCTAAACCCACTACCCCTGCACCCACCGCCACGCCCACCAGGCCGGCGGCCACAACTCAGCCTCAAGTTTTGGTACAGGTCAAACCGGGGCCCGCCAAAAATCTGCTGCAGAATGGGGATTTTGAGCAGGGGTTTGATGCGGGAGGCGTTGCAATTGGCTGGCAGTTTTTCAAAAATGACCAGGTGCAGGCCTTTTTTGGCCGCGAAACTGCCCCGTATGTGGAATCTGGGGCCAGCGCCCAACGTATCACCCTCACCGGCGCCACCGCCATGAATCGCTACGCCGGTATCTCGCAGCAAGTGACCGTGATAGCCGGTGAACTTTACACCCTGACTCTGCGCGGCCAAATTCGCAGCGTGCCCGGCGATGTGAACCAAAGCAGCTTTGGTTATCGCGTCCAATACGCCCTGGCAGACCCGGCTTTGAAAAACTGGCAGAACGTGGGTGAGACAAATTGGATAGAGTTGCCCTGGGATGAGCAGCCGCTCAACGTGGCTACCACCCAGTTTTACAGCTACACCACCACCATCCGGCCAAGCTCCGATAAGATCGCCCTGTTTGTGCGAGGCTGGAATAAATGGCCCGATCAAAGCGAAGCCCAGTATACCTTTGATAGCTTTAGCCTGGTCGGCCCCACCCTGGTGACAGAAACGGTGGTCATTGCCGCCGCTCCCGTTATAACCGGCAGCACTATCACCCCACCCACCCCCATGACCGGTACCATCAACCGGCCTTTGCCGGTAACGGGCGAGGGTGAGCTGCCCCACCCCTGGCAAGACGGGCGTTTCTGGCTGGGTGTGCTCATCCTGCTGCTGCTGGCGGCCGGGGCTACCTTCCGCGCCCGGTGGAGCTATTGAGGGCAGGTGAGGTAAGGAGCCGGGAGAGGAGTCATCCGCCCATCTCCGCCGCTCTCTGGCGCAACTGCTCCCGCGAGACGGTTCCGGTAGTACCAATTTGTTGGATAGTAATCGAAGCGGCCAGATTGCCCACCCAGGCCGCTTCTTGAGGCGTTGCCCCGGCGCACAGCGCCGCCGTCAAACCGGCCATCACGCTATCGCCCGCCCCCACAATATCAATTTGGCCGGTGACCACCACCCCGGGAATATGGTCAAAGCCCTGCTCCGTCACCACTAAAACTCCCTGCCCCCCCAGAGTCACAAACACCGGCCTTTGATTCTTCTCAAATAGCGCTCCCCCACAAATGCCAGCGAGAGCCAGTTCCTCCTCCCCACCCTTCCAACCTTCCAACCTTCCAACCTTCCAACCTTCCAACCCTTCCACCGCCCCTTTAGCCTCATGCAAATTCGGTTTGACCATCATTCCTTCAAATTCTCCAATCCGCACCCGCGAGTCGGCCGCAAAGATTTTGCCGGGATACTGCCGGGCCAGCCGGGCCAGCGCCGCCCGGACCGCATCGGTCACAACGCCGCAGTTGCGCTCCTGCACCTGGTCGGCGATGATAACGCCATCCACGCCCGGCAGCAAGCCTTCCAGATAGGCGATCAGCACGGATTCCAGGTTTGCGGCTAAAGGCTGCCGGTTTTTAAGGTCAAGGCGGTTTAATTCCCGTTCCAATCCACCCAGCCCGGCCGCTCGGAGCATGGGCTTGGTATAGGTGGGGGTAAAACGCTGCGGGGTTTCCAGCAATCCCGCCAGGTTGACTCCCAGCCGCCGCAGGTCTTGCTTTAGCTCAAACCCTTCCCCATCCTGCCCAATCACCCCCACCGCCGAAACTTGCACCTCCATCGCCCGCAAATTGGAAACCACCGTACCGGCGGCGCCGGGGCTGTGGCGAACCTCCACCACCTGGTAGGCTTCCAGGCCCGTTTCCAGGGAAATTTCGCTCAGGGCAGGGTCAATACTGAGGTATTTGTCCAGAAAAAAATCCCCTATAACTAAAATGTGGAGGACGGGAAACTTTTCCAAAAATTGATCAAGACGAGAGAGGTCCATAAAATTCAAGCACTTTAAAAGATAATAGCAAGGACTATCATTGTTCTTATATTATTTCGGTAATAAAACTTCGGCTGGCATCATTTTACCGCGCTCTGTTCGGTTAAAATCGTTGTCGAAGCTTATATCAATACCGCAGCATACTTTTCAGCCACTACGTACTGATAGGCATCATCAAAATCAAGATTAAACGCCTCCGCTACTTCAATCAAGCGTTTCATTTCAATAGGTTCGAGGGATACCAGACCAACTTCCCCATCAAGAAATACGTCCTGAACAAAGCGCAATAATCCTGTCCGTTGGCCCAATCGGTTGAGGATCACACCGATTGAGTGAAATGAAAAATCACTGATAAGAAGTTGATCGGTGGGTATCTGGTCAAGAAAACGTCCCACTTCCTCTGATCTGGACTGATCAAGTAGTCGCTCAAGCCAGATATTCGTATCTACCAGATACATTAAACATTATCGGGATTAAGGTGACAGGCACTTATCTAGCTTAAATCAGACCGTTTTGAGCCAAATATGCCTATTTTTAGCGTTCAGAAGTGCCTGTCACCTGGCTTTCGTCTTATTCCCGATAGAGTCTATTAATCACCTCGCCAATCTAACGCTTTTTGTTGGAGTTCTAAAGAGGTGTATTGATCTCGATAGTTACGCAATACCCCGGCCCAATCTTGACGTAATTTTCCACCGAGTTTTTGCTGATGTTTCGCCAATAAAAATTCTACGTAATCTCTAACCTCTGCCTGAATCTGTGGCGGAAGTTGCTGTACAAGTTCAGCAAGCGGCTTCACTGATACACTCATAGTTGCCTCCCAGATTCCTGCTCCAACATCTGAGCCATGGTAGTGAGATAAAGGGTCACATCCTCCCGGCAGTTGCGGCGCAGATGGCGGCGCTCATCCGGCAAACGGTTGAGAACCTGCTTATCGGTGAGATTTTCCAGGTGAATGATATCGGCCGGGCTAAAACCGACATTCTGCAAAATCACAAACAAATCTTCAACTTTGTGCTGAGTGCCCTCGCAGTAATCGTTGGCGTATTCGCTCCACTCATCCAGTTGAAAATCCACCGACTGCGCAATCTCAGAGTCGCTCATGCCGGTAAGGGTTTGCACCAGGTGGCCGCAGTTGCAGCGGGCCATGTGGCCCCACTCATAACGCGCCCCTTCGTGGAGCCGCCGGGCTGTCTCACGCAAAGCGTTGATCAAAGTAGGGTTACTTTTGGGCATGTTAAATTTAACCTCCGGTTTACAACTATTTTTAGGTTGTAGCACAAACCATCCATTTTGGCGAGTATTGCCCAAAAAGTTGAATTTACCCTTATAACTCTGCCAGCACCCGCCGATACAGCGCCGGAAAGGTGGCCCGGTGATCCCCTCGGAAATAAAAGCTCTCGCCGCCATCCTGCACGGTACGGACCAGGATAGTTTTATAGGGCCGATAGTAATAACGCGGGTCGTCTTTAGGCGCTTCGGTGTGGAGGTCGCCCTCACCCAGGTCAATCAAATCAAACACGGCGGTAGTAAAGCGGTTAATTTTCTCGCCGCGCTGATGGGCCACGTTGCGCGCCATGGCCAGGGCTTTGAGATAAACTTCCGGCCCCATAACCGCCGTGCCAAAATTGAGCATCACCCCGCCCTGTAACTGGGTAATGGTTTGAGCGATGATCAAAAAATCGTGATGCGAAGTCTGCCCCAGGGCCGCGCCGTCACAATTGGGATGCTCGTGAATAATATCGTAGCCAATGCCAACGTGGACGGTGACGGGAACCTTCAGCCGGTAGCCGGCGGCCAGCACGCTCAAGTGGCGGTGCGGAAATTTTTCCTCCTCGATGACTTGCCCCACCGCCTCGCCCAGGCCAATCCCGGCCCTGGCCCCGGCGATTATAACCTCATTAATTCGCCCGGTATCGGCCCACAAGCCGAATTGTCCCTCCTGAATATAACGAGCCACACTTTCGGTGGAAGCGCCGACCAGGGCCAGCTCAAAATCGTGGATAGGGCCGGCCCCGTTCATCGCTACATGGGTGATGACCCGGCGCTCCATGAGGTCAATGATAAAGCGCGACAGGCCCACTTTGAGCATATGCGCCCCCATCATCAAAATCACCTGGCCCCCTTCTCGGTGGGCGGCAACGATGCGCTGAGCCACGGTGGGCAAACGGGGATGCTCAAAGGGCGGAGTCTCATCAGCCAAGTTCAGCAGTTGGGGCAAGCCCATATCGTGAATACGTTCAGCCAGCGGCCTGAGCTTGAGCCGGCTGCGGTCAAAGGTAGGAAAAGACACGTGAATATCCTCCACAGAAAGCCTGGTATGTTAGTGTCAACGAATAGCCAACGAATAAACGAATATGGAGCTTTCCATTCGTTTATTCGTTATTCATTCGTTGACAGTTTTACCTGGCTACAATGCTCCGCGTTGTAGCCCATGTGGGGACGTTGAGCGTCCCGGGTGGCGTTCCAACGCTGGAGTATTGGAACGAGGTCAGTCTGGCAACGAATTGACCCTTACAAGAATTAGTGAAATTAGTGTTAATTCGTGGCTATTATTTAAACGAACCAAAACCCAGCGCTATCAACCCGCCAATCAAAATGGGCTGGTGGATGACGTAGATCAGCAGCGAGTGCCGGCCTAAAAAGCGCAAACCTTGCATAGCGGGCAGGCCGGCCCAATCGGGCACGGTGAAATGCCGGACTCCGCCCGGATAAAAGGTAAAACCGGCAAAAATGCCCAGCAGCGCCACGCCAAACCAGGGCAGCACGGGGTAGTAGTCAACCATGTAGACGCCGGCCTGCTGCACCCCTAACCAGATCAGCCAGGGCCAGGCGACGACCAGCGTGTCCACATACAGCCCGGCCCCAATAGCCACAAGCCCCGCCCCCAGGCTGACCCACCGGTTGAGGTGCAAAAAAGGGTAGGCCAAAATAATCGAAAGGCCCAACAGGTGCAAAATCCCAAAAATCACAAAGCCTTCGCCAATGAAAAAATAAGTGGCGATGGTAATGATTAACCCCAAGCCAAATATTTTGGCCCCCCGCCGAAAATATTTTGGAAAGAGACCGGCCTGCCCGGTACGTGCCCGCTCACGCTGAAAGCTTAAGGTCATGGAAACTCCCATGACAAACAAAAAGATGGTGGCAATGCTGCGGGCAAACCACTGCCAGGGGCCGCCCAAGAGGTTGGCCCGAAACAGGCCAAAATAGTTCAAATCCCAAATAAAATGATAAATCACCATTTCCACAATGGCATAACCGCGCAGCGCATCCACCTCCCACAGGCGCGAAGAGACAGAGAGGCGAAGGGGAGGCGAGGAGGCGAGGGCGCGAGAAACTTTTTGGTCGCTCATCGCCTCCTCGCCTCATCGTTTGTAAATAGGTAATCAAGCAGGGCGTCACTCTCCCGGAAATCCGGCACAATGACAGCCGCGCCGGCCTGGATCAGTTGCGCCCGTTTGGTTTCGTTGACCCCCTGCCGCTCGGCTTCGTTGCTGGCGACGCCGACCGCAATTCCTGCTGCCTCAACGGTATGGGCAATCTCCACCCGGCCATCGCCAAAAGAAAGCAGTTCGCAGCCGCGCAGATGGTGTTCCCGCACCATGTGTTGAATCACCATTTCCTTAGAAAAGGCCGGCCCTCCCTGCTGCGGGCCATAAATCCGCTCCCCAAAATAGGGCGTCAGGCCCAAAACCTCCACCTCTCGCACCACGTCGGGCCGCTCCGTGCCGCTGGCCAGATAGCAGGTTACGCCCTGCTCCGCCAACCCCGCCAAAAAATCCAGCACCCCCGACACGGTCAGGTCAACCGGGTGCAGGTGGCCCTGCTGCAAAGCAGCGATGCGCTCGCTAACGCAGCGATGGAGGTGGTCAAGATAAATCTCTTTATACTGGCCGGGTGTTTTGGAGCGCCCGCCCCGCCGGGCCACTTCTCCGGCCAACCAGGCCATCTGGTCAATAGTGGGGCGGCCGGTGGACTGTAAAATCAAGTCGGTAATTAGCTGCTCGTCGCCGGCCCGGGGCGTTTCTGACAACCACTCTAACATCAGGCCGGCCATGATTCCCTGCCAGCCTTCCCGGATCAGCGAGATAGTGCCATCAAAATCAAAAAGAACGTAGCCCGGCGGGGCGCAGGGGCGCTGCGGTGAAACAATTTCGATGTGAGTCTGGGGTAAATAGGTGCGTCCATTATGATAATTCAAGTCGTAGTTCCTCAAAAAAGAATGTTATCGAGGGGAACGAAAAGGAGAACAACCCTCCAACCTCTCCCCTCTTCCCTGCCTCCACTCCCCTCTCTATCCCTTCAACAAACTCTCGGCCAGGGCGACTGCCCCCCACAGTGGCGCATCATCACCCAGCGCCGCCGGGACCAACTCAACGCTGATATCGGCCGGCGTGGCTGCACGCGCCGCCTCTCGCACCGTTTGCCACCAGCGTTCCCCGGATTTGATGACGCCGCCGCCCAAAATCACTCGGTCGGGATTCATCAAGGTGAGAGCCACGGCCAGCCCACGCCCCAGCTTCTCCGCCGAGTCTTTCAATATTTTCTGGCTGAGTTTATCGCCTGCAGCGGCGGCCTGGCTAATCAATTGGGCCGTAATCTTTTCCGGCTTGCCTTCGGCCAGTTCCAGCAGACGCTTGCCCTTGCGCGGGCTGCGTTCCCCCGTTTTCCCCTTTTTTTTGGATAGGGCTAACCTGGCTCGATTGACCATGGCCGGGCCGCTGGCTTCGGCCTCCAGGCAGCCCTGCCGGCCGCACGGACAGGGCAAACCCTTGGGCTGAACCAGCACGTGGCCCAACTCGCCGGCCATGCCATCGGCCCCAAAGTAGGGCTGGCCGTTCAAAATCCAGCCGGCGCCGATGCCGGTGCTGATGGTGACCTACCAGACCGGGTGACCGCCCTGCCCGGCCCCATAGCGAAACTCGCCCAGGGCGGCCACGTTGGCGTCGTTGTCAACAGCCACCGGCGTCTCAAATTCGCTATGCAGCCATTCGGCCAGGGGGGTATTTTCCCAACCGGGCGTGTGAAAGGAGCGCCGCACCAGCCCGGCCGGGGCATAAACCGGCCCGCCAAAGCTCACCCCCACCGCCGCCGGGGGGCGGCCGGCCTCTTCCACCACCGCATGCGCCAGGTCAAGCATGGCGTCATATTCATAGCGGGCATCTACCCCGGCGGGCAAAAAGTGCCGCTTTTGGCTCAACCACTGGCGCTGGCCGGCCTGAACCGCTGCCGCAGTTAGCTTGGTGCCGCCAAAGTCAAGGGCTAAGAGGAAAGCGTTAGAGGAAAAAGACATGCTATTAACCTAACAAATATAAAATGTAAAACGTAACGACTTACAAAGGGATCGGCCATTACGCTTTACTGAGGTCATGCGGCCCCAGCCACAACTGGCGGGACTCGTCAAAGCGCCAGCCGGGAGCGTCAACCTTAAGTTGCGGACGGGGCCAGCCGGCCTGGAGGCGGGCCAGGGTTTCGGCCCAGGCGCGAACCCCACTCAAGGCGTCGGCGGCCTCCACGTTGCACGCCCCTACCGCCGCCGCCAGCGTGGCCGACTCGGTCGGGGTCAAATCGCGCAGCAGGGCGGCCAAAAAGCCGGCCACCGCCGAGTCGCCCGCGCCGGTAGTGCCTACCACCGGGGTTTGAAAGATAGGAACCCAAAACTCGCGGTTGGCCCAGCGGGCCAGGTGAGAGGGGCGCGCCCGGCCTAATCCGGCTAAAACCGGCTCGCCGGCAGTGCGCAGATACAACCCCAGGTGTCCCGCCTTTAACATCACCACTTTAGCGCCCAACGCCAGCAATTCGGTGGCGATGTCAGAGGCCAGCGTAGGGGTGATGTGAGCTGCGCCGCCGGCTACGGCCTTAAAAGTGTCCGGGTAGAGCATCAATAGGATTTCTTCGATGCTGGGCAAAAACAGGTCAACATAGGGCAGCACGGCCTGCAAGATAACCGGCCAATCGGCCTGGCCGGAGGGGCCGGTGGGGTCGGGCATAGCCATATCCAGGGAGGTCGTCACGCCGGTAGCTTTAGCCCGTTTGAACATATCCACCAGTTCAGCCCCGTGGTTTTGGTAAAAACGCTTCATCAGCGGGGGGTAGCCAAAGTGGAACAGGGCTGCCTGGCTGACCAGGCCGTAATCCACATCATCCGCGCCAAAGGTATCATTAGGGCCGGGGCAGTGAAAGAAGATGCGGTCAATCTGGGGTGGGTTGAGGATGATGGTGTAAGAGCTGGCCTCACCGGGCACAATCCGCATGCCGCTGGCCAGGTGGTCGCCGCCGTAACTTTTTACCACGTTGAGGATGGCCTGGCCAAACAAATCCTGGCCGATTTTGCCCATCAATTGGGTATCAATCCCCAACTTGTGCAGGGCGATGCCGGTGTTCGATACCGCCCCGCCGGTGGCAATGACGGCCGGGCCGGCTTCTAACAAGCGTCCGGGGCGGAAGACGGACTCGAAGTCGCCGCGGCTGAGGAGGGTGGGGATGACATCCAGGCAAATGTGCCCGGCCACGATACAGGATTTATTTTGAGGAGGCACGCTCATATAAGAAACCTTCTATACACTATCTCTTGGCTGTAAATCAACGATACATTATAATAATAATTAAATCAGAATAAGCTAAAGTAGCAAATTATGCGCTTTGATTGGGATGAGGGTGATATTATGGAACCTTTAACAGCCGTCGTTAAAGCCTCAGCAGAAAACCAGTTGAATACCCCCAAGAGGATGACCTACGAGGAATATTTAGCCTGGGCCAATGAGGATACCCACACCGAATGGGTGAATGGGGAGGCAATTGTTTACATGCCAGCTAAAGATCCGCACCAAACACTCATTGAGTTTTTGTACAAAGTTATTGGACTTTTCATTGACATTCTCGACCTAGGACGACTACGGGTGGCCCCTTTTGAACTCAAGCTGCGCCCAGATGGAAACAGCCGTGAACCTGACTTGATGTTTTTGGCCAAGAATCACCTGGATCGCCTTAGCACCGAGCGGATTGCCGGCCCGCCTGACCTGATTATCGAGATTGTTTCCGATGACAGCGTCCATCGAGACCGGGTGGATAAGTTTGATGAGTATGAGGCGGGCGGAGTGCCGGAGTATTGGATTCTGGATAATCGTCCCTGGGCGCGCCGCCGCGCTCAATTTTTCCAACTGGGCCAGGATGGACAGTATCGGCAGGCCGCGTTAGAGAGCGATGGCATTTATCGCTCCCAGGTATTGCCGAATTTTTGGCTGCAAGTGGAGTGGCTGTGGGAGGCAGAGCCGGACGCGCTCAAGGCCATTGCCGAAATCATAGGGCCTGAGCAAGTAGCCCAGGCATTACGCCGGGCTGCCCAGAACCGGGAATAATATTCCTCAAATTGCCCTCATTTAGTACCTTACGAGTCAGATTCTTGTACAATGAGCAAGAAGTTATTACACAGAAAGGCACGGAGAAGTCACAGAGTTTCTCAGAGGAATTTTTAGAACTCTCTGTGTGCCTCTGTGGAGTCTTTGTGTAGCTCTGTGTTCCTTCTTGGTTCTGGCTCGTCCAGGTTAGGATGCTTGTACTGGAAAATTACCTATTTGCGGCTGTCGGCGGTCAGCCGACGGTGGTCGCTACAGCTTCACCACCTGCCCCGTCTCTGCCGACTCGTACAAAGCCAAAACGCTGCGCAAAAAGTCTCGGCTGAGGTTTAGAGGAACCACCGGTTCAGCGCCATCCAGCACGCAGGCTTCCATAGCCGCCACCTCAGCCAGGTAGGGGTTGGTTTCCGGGATCATCAGCATTTCGGCTGCGCCCTCTCGATTGGTAAAGGTGAAGCGGGTATTCTGCCCAAAGACCCCCGGTTTCCACGGCTCGATAATTTGGAGCATGCCCTGATCACCCACCAGTTGCGCCCCCTCTCGGAACGGCGAGCGAAAGCCGCAGGAAATCTGAGCAATGACGCCGTTGGCAAACTTTAATTGCCCTATCAAGGCGACATCCACCCCCGTTTCACCCTTCCACTGGCTGGCCCACACTTCCACGGGCGCGCCCGCCCCGGCCATGACAATGGCCAGGCTGTTGGGGTAGACTCCTACATCCCACAAACTGCCTCCGGCCAAAGTGGGGTTGAGGCGAATATTGTGGCTGTCTTCCGGCGGCAGGTAGTAAGCAAACCAGCTATTGATAAGTTGCAGCTTGCCCAACTTGCCGGCCCCGATCATCTCTTTGATTTGCAGCGTTTGAGGATGGTGCAGGTACATAAAGGCTTCAAAAACGGTCACTTTATTGGCGGTGGCCGCCGCTTCAATCTGGTCAAGCTCGGCCAGGGTGGGGGCAATGGGCTTTTCACACAACACATGTTTACCGGCCTGGGCCGCTTTGACCGTCCACTCGCAGTGTAGGGTGTTGGGCAAAGGGTTGTAAATAACCTCAATCTCCGGGTCGGCCAGCAGAGCCTCATAGCTGCCGTAAGCTTTGGGGATGCCTTTTTCCTGGGCATAGGCTTGCGCCCGGTCGGCCTCCCGGCTGGCTACGGCGGCCAACTCACTGCGCGTGGCCTGGCGAATGGGATCAATCAACGCATCATTAATTTTGGCGGTGGACAGGAGTCCCCAACGCAGTTTTTTGGACATCGGTACTATCTCCAATCAAAATAAAAGAAGTGACCGCCGACCGCCGACAGACGACCGCCAATCTCTGGCGGCGGTCAGCGGTCATCCGTCGGCGGTCTTTTTAGCCTTTAAGCGAACCGGCCAATAACCCCCTCAAGAAGTAGCGGCCTAACACGATATAAACCAGCAGGGTGGGCAGGGCGGTGAGAAAAGCGGCGGCCATTTGCACATTCCACTCGACGGTGAAGCTGCCGGCGATGTTGTTGAGGGCCACCGTCATGGGCTGGCTTTGATTTTGGGCAATGGTCACGGCAAAAATAAAATCGTTCCAGATGTTGGTGAACTGCCAGATCAGCACCACCACAAAAGCCGGGGGCGACAAGGGTAAAATAATATAGCGATAAATGCTAAAGATGTTGCCGCCGTCAATCCGAGCGGCTTCCAGCATCTCGTTGGGGATGGTGGCGTAGTAGTTGCGGAAAATCAGCCCGGCAATGGGAATACTGTAAACAATATGCACAAAAACCAGTCCGGCCAGGCTGGCGTATAAGCCCATCGCTTTGAGGGTCAAAGTTAAAGGGATGAGGATGGCCTGGTAGGGGATGAACATGCCAAACAAGATGAAAGGAAAGACCACATCGGCGTATTTAAATTTCCACTTGGCTAAAATATACCCGTTCAAAGAGCCAAGGATGGTTGAGAGGACGGTGGCCGGGATGGTCATGACCACGCTGTTCATAAAAGCCGTGCCCATACCAATCACCGCCGAGCTGCCAAACCAGGCCTCGTAAAAGCTGTCAAAACAAAAGATAAAGGGGTTGGTACACTGCGGCAGGTTAAATACCGGCGGAAATTCCCACATGCGGTACAGGTCAATATCGGTGTATTGTTTGAAGCTGGTAATGAGGATGAGGTAGACCGGCAGGATGTAAAAAATTGAAAAGGCCAGCAGCAGGGCATAAATCAACCAGCGCGTCCAGCGAAACTTATGGTGAGCTTTTACCGCCACCTGGGGTTTGGTGGTGCTGAGAGTTTGGGTCGCCACTAGCGTTCCTCCTGCTGCCGCAAGCTGATGGTCAGGTAGGGGATGATGAGGATCGAGATCAGGATCAACAATACCACCCCAATGGCCGCACCCTGGGCAAAACGGGCCTGGTCAAAGGTGGTCTCCCACATATTGAAGGCAGGCACATCTTTGATAAAACCCTGGCCTACCCCGCCCATGGCCACCACCAAATCATAAATTTTGAGCGAGATATGAGCCAGCACAATCACCACGCTCAAGGTAACGGGCTTGAGCATGGGGATGATGATGTAACGATAAATCTGCCATTCATTGGCGCCATCCACGCGGGCCGCCTCGCGCAGGTCGTCGGAGATGCCGCGCAGCCCGGCCAGATAGAGGGCCATAGTGTAGCCGGAAAGCTGCCACATGGCCGCGATGGTCAGGGTGATAATCCCCAGAGAAATGCCAAATCCGGGCGAGGCTAATCCTCCCAGGCCAATAGAGGTTAAAAAGTGGCCCACGCCAGAATCGGTGGGGATGTGGTAAACCACATCGCTGGCCCAATTGGGCCGGATAAAGCCCAGGCCGATATTTTCTAAAATGCGGTTGATCCCGGTCGTGCCCACATTCGGGTCGCCGGGGGTAAAGAGCCAGCGCCAGGCCAGCCCGGTGACAATGAAAGAGATGGCCATGGGAAACAAAAACAGGCTGCGAAAGAAACTTTCGCCTTTCACATGGCGATCCAGCACCGCCGCCAAAATAAAACCAACCACGATACAACTGACCAGAAATAGAAAGGTAAAGCCAATCACATTGCGCAAACTGGCAGCAAAACGGGTGGCGTCAATACCCGCCGCATAACGTTCTGTGGTGCCAAAGAGACGGGCGTAGGCATCCAGGCCGCTAAAGGTATAATTCGGTTCGGCCCCGCGCTTCCAGTTTGACACCGACACCCAGCCCGTCCAGCCGATAAAACCATACACAAACACAATGATGGCAATGAGGG
>CAZDMM010000001.1:28276-38735 GCA_964505845.1 uncultured Caldilineaceae bacterium | reverse complement strand
AGCAGTTATAAAAAATTTTAATCAAATAGTTAGCCGTCTAACAAATAAAGGGGGAACCATGTTTTCCGAAGCGGAAATTGCCTATCTTAAAAGTCAATATCTGGCCCGGCTGGCCACCGTTTCTAACGACGCCCAGCCGACGGTTGACGCCGTCGGTTTTGAGTTTGATGGGGCGCGCTTTTACATCGGTGGGTTGGACTTGCCGGCCAGCCGCAAATATAAAAATGTGGCCGCCGGCAATCGCCAGGTATCGCTCATTATTGACGACCTGGAATCCGTTCAACCCTGGAAGCCGCGCCAAATTAAAGTGCATGGCCGGGCCGAGATTGTGGAGCGAGCCGGGCGGTTTGGGCAAAAGGAGTATCTGGCCATCACCCCGACCGTATCGTGGAGTTTTGGGATCGAAGGCGAAGCCTTTCAGGAGGGTGAATTTACGCCCAAGAAAATTATTTGGACAACTTGAGGCACGTGCAAGTCAGGTTGCTCTTTTGAACAGTGGGAGGGAGAAATTAACCACAGAGACGCCGAGACACAGAGGAAATTTATAAAAAACTGTAGTCGTCAAGATGGTGTTAAACAAGAACTGGTGTAAAACCTCGCGCAGAGCCGCAGGGACGCAGAGAAAAAATAAAAAACTTTGCGCCTCCCCCTGGCACTTGCCGCGCCAGGGGCAAGTGTGCGTCTTAGCGCGAGATTTTTAAATCTGACAACGGGTTGACCCCTACAAAATTTATAAAAAACTCTGTGTCTTCGTGCCTCTGTGGTGAAAGAGTATCAGTCTAGTTTTTACGAGTTTTAAACCATGCCGCAATTTGAAAGGTAAGCAGATTTTATGAGTATGATTTCAACGTTACGAGACAGTTTTTCGCCGCTGAAAATTCGCAACTTCCGCATTTATCTGGGCGGGCAGGCCATCTCACTGGTGGGAACCTGGCTGCAAATGACCGCCCAAAGCTGGGTAGTGTGGGAACTCAGCCACTCGGCCACCGCCCTGGGTATCGCCTCGATGTTAGGCTCGCTGCCGGTGCTGCTGCTGGGGCCGTGGGCCGGCGTCTGGGCCGACCGGCTGGACCGGCGCAAACTACTCATCGCCAGCCAAACCGGGGCCATGATTTTGGCCTTTATCCTGGCCTGGCTGACCCAAACCGGCCTGGTGCAGCTCTGGCACGTTTATGTTTTGGCCGGGCTGCTGGGCATTGTCGCCGCCGTTGACATCCCCGCCCAACAAACTTTTCTGGGCGACCTGTCGGGCATGGCCCAGGTGCGCAAGGCCATCAACTTGAATATCACCATGCTCCAGGTAAGCCGCATCCTCGGCCCGGCCCTGGCCGGCCTCATCATTGCCTCGTTGGGGGTTGCTACCGCCTTCTGGCTCAACGGCTTGAGTTTTGTGGCCGTCATCATCAGCCTGTGGCTGGTCACCTCTAACCAGGTGCGCAAGCCGCACCGCAGCGCCTTCCTGACAGAATTCAAAGAAGGGGTCAGCTATGTGGCTACCCAACCTCGCTTGCAAGATTTGATTCTGATGGCGGTGCTGGTCACTTTCTTTGCCTTCCCGGTCATCATGAGCCTGCTGCCGGCGGTGGTGGGCAAAGTTTTGCACGGCGACGCCTCTACTTTGAGCTGGCTTCTGATGAGTTCGGGGGTTGGAGCGTTGGCCGGCACGGTGTTTTTGGCCCCGCTGACTCAGGCCAGCCGCCGCACCGGGGTGATGATGAGCGGCATCATCGGCTGGGTGGGCCTGTGGCTGGTCATCTTTTCCAGGGTAGACTGGCTGCCCCTGGCCCTGGTCAGCCTCTTTTTTGTCAGCACCGGGATTCCGGCGATATTGACGACGGCCATGGGCCTGATACAAGTGCTGGCTCCCGCCGAAATGCGGGCGCGTTTGACCAGCCTCTTTTTTACCCTGACCTTTGGTATGCAGCCGGTGGCCTCTTTGCTGGCCGGTTACACCGCCGATAGCCTGACCACCTCAATGGCGATTGGGGTGAATGGCTTGCTGTTGATTACCGGCGCAATTTTGATTATGGCCGGGCGGCCGGCCCTGCGCCGCTGGGAAGCCAACGCGGCTCATCCGGCCTCGGTGATCATGGATGGCCCATGAACCACGCCGACCACGTCAACCTGCTGCGCGGCGGCGTCTCTGCTTCCGGCGGCGTCTGGGCCGATATTGGCGCCGGGACGGGCTCGTTTACCCTGGCCCTGGCCGAACTGCTTGGCCCCGGCGGGGAAATCTACTCGGTGGACAAAGACCGGGCCGCGCTGCGGGAGCAGGAACGGGCCATGCCGGCCAGATTTCCCCAAACCACCGTTCATTTCCTGCCCGCCGATTTTACTCAGCCTCTCCCACTGCCCCTGCTGGATGGCATGGTGCTGGCCAATGCGCTCCATTTTCAACCATATAAGACTCAAGGGCGAGTCATTCAACTGCTCAAAAGTTATCTCCATCCCGGCGGGCGCTTGATTTTGGTCGAGTACAATGTGGATCAGGGGAATATGTGGGTTCCATACCCGCTCTCCTATCAAAGTTGGGAGAAACTGGCCCATGAATGTGGCTTTACTCATACCCAACTTCTGGCAACGAGGCCCAGCCGCTTTTTGCACGAGATTTATGCGGCGGTGAGTTGGTAAATAATCTGCCTCTTGACAAATCGTCGTTCTTGATATATCATTAGCCAGACAATGAAAGCCGGCTAATGATATGAGGACACCGATGGAGGAATTTATGAGCGTGATGAATGAAGTAACCCGCGCTATGAAAGCACACTTCCAGCGCGTACTTCAGGCGTATGGCGTCCATGCGGGTCAGCAGTTTATCTTGAAATGCTTGTGGGAGGAAGAGGGGCTGGCGCCTGGAGAAATTGCTCATCGGCTGGGCCTTGAAACTCCCACCGTATCCCGCGCAGTTCAACGGATGGAGCGGGCCGGCTTTGTCCAACGTCAACCTGATCCCAGCGATGCGCGGCTCGTCCGCGTCTACTTGACCGACGCCGGACGCAGCCTGGAACACACCATTAACACTGTGGTAAAAGAGGCTACGCAGCAGGCGCTAGCCGACTTTTCCACCGAGGAGCAGACAGCCCTGCTGGCTTTACTGCGCCGTCTGCAGCGCAACCTGGAAGCAAAGCTCAATTAGGTTCTTTTTTTTACCCTATTCGTTGCCCAGCTAACGAGTATTGAGGAGTAAGGTAGTGAGTAATTTATCCAATCAACCCCCATTCGACACATCCCGCGAAGTTTTTGATCGCTTGCACCGTTTGGTGCTGAATTATGACGCCGACGGCCAGGCTGATCTTTTTGCCCCGGATGGGGTGTGGGAGTTCCCCTTTGCCTCGGAAGGGATACCGCGCCGCCTGGAAGGCCGCGAGCAAATTCGGGCCATCGGCAAAATGGGCATGGAGCGGAGCCGCCAGAGCGGCCGGCGTCTGACCGGTTACCATGCCGTTGTCGTCCACAAAACGAGCGATCCCGAGGTCATCATTGTTGAATTTGAGCTGCACGGTGAAATAGCAGCTACTGGCAAGAGCTATCAAATCCCCTATATCCAGGTGCTCCGGGTCAGGAATGGCCTGATTGTCTCATTGCGCGACTATTTTCCGGGGGAAGTCCTCAAAAGGGCGCTGGAGTAGCTAAATCTTATGCTAAACAAAGGAGAATCAAAATGGTTGTAACTTATGTGTCGGTGAAGATACAAGAAAATGTAGCCGCTGAGTTTGAGCGAATTGCGCGGGAGGTGGTAAGCGCTGCTCGCCAATTGACGGGGTGTCTTAAGAATGAGTGGTATCGTCTTCCTGACTCTCCCCGGCGTTATGACTTTTATGGCGAGTTCGACTCGAAGGAGAGCTTTGAACAATACTTAAAGTCAGCCGTCGTAAAACGCATTGAGGCTGAACTCATGCCGTTGCTGGTCGCTCCGCCGGAGTTCAAGCATTTTGAAGCGACTATTTTTGAAAGTAGTTAAATGACCGCCGGCCGCTGACCGCCAAAAAGACGGGTTATAGAGCAAATTAGGCGGTCTACCGTCAGTGGTCACAAGGTTTAGGTGAAAGGGTAGCGAGTTGCTACAAAAGGAGCAAGATTTGTTATGCATATCGGATTAGCCATAGCAAAATTTGATTATCCCGGCTCGTTGCCTGAGCTTGGCCCGCACCAGGCTCAGTTAGCTCGGGCGGCTGAAGAGGTTGGTTTCTACAGCTTGTGGGCCATGGACCATTTCTTTCAAATTCGATATAACGGCCCGCCGGAAGATCCGCTGTTGGAGGCGTATACCTTTCTGGGATTCCTGGCCGGGGTGACGCAGCGGGTCAAGCTGGGGGCGCTGGTCACCGGCGTCATCTATCGGAACCCGGGGCTGCTAATTAAACAAGTGACCACCCTCGACGTGCTGTCAGGGGGGCGGATGTATCTGGGAATCGGGGCGGCCTGGTACGAGCGAGAAGCCAAAGGGCTGGGCTTTGCGTTTCCACCGCTCAAAGAGCGCTTTGAGCGGCTTGAAGAGACCTTGCAAATTGCCCGCCAGCTCTGGTCAGAGGGGGTCAAACCCTATACCGGCCAACATTATCACCTGGCCGAACCGATTATCTCACCCCGGCCAATCAGCCGGCCCCATCCGCCGATCCTGGTAGGCGGGCAAGGTGAGAAGAAGACGCTGCGCCTGGTGGCCCAATATGCCGATGCCTATAATTGTAATGCCGATCTGGCTTCGCCGGAGGGCCTCGAAACCGTCCGGCGAAAACTGGAGGTGCTCAGGCAACACTGCGACGAAATCGGGCGCGACTATGCCGCCATTGAAAAAACCGGCCTGATGAACGTTGATCTAACCCAAAACCCGGCGAGCGCTCAAGAGGTAAGGGGGCGCTGTGAGGCGGCGGCGCAAATAGGCATCCAGCATATCATTTTTGGGATGCCCAAATACGAAATTGCCGCGCTTGAACTCATCGGCCGGGAGATCATCCCCCAGGTGGTTGAGCTATAATAACAGGCATGAAATTAAAGGTCATTGTCAGAGAACTTATCACGACTTCACCCCTTCTCAAGAATCTGCGCATCCCTGAATTTGTGATGATATGCTTCATTCAAAGGAAGGTAACTATGCCAATCCGTGGGGCCAAGGAAGAGATAACCCAGGCAAGGATTGCCTGGGAGGGCGTGACCGCCCAACCCCATCGCTTTGGGGGCGTGGAATTTCGGGTGGGGCGGCGCGAAATCGGCCACATGCACGGCGACTATCTGGTGGACATCCCCTTTCCCAAAAGGGTGCGGGCTGAGCTTGTGGCCGCCGGGCGGGCCGAGCCGCATCACATCCTGCCGGAGAGCGGCTGGGTCAGTTTTTATGTACGCCAGCCGGCCGACGTTGACCGGGCCATCGGCCTATTCCGGCAGTCGTTTGAGCTGGCGCTGAAGCAGCGGTCTGGCCAGAAAACCGGAGCCGACGCCATTTTTAAGGAACCGGCTTCATGAAAATTGAGTGATATAGCCCCGTTGACGTTTTCAGATCATTCATCAAGAATTTTACGATTATCGAAAGTGAAACGGGTTGGGAAAACAGATTAGCCACGAACAATTGTTCGCCCAAGGTTGCGCAGAGTTAAAACTGACGATATAATCCTCCAGAAAAGTTTTTGCCCAAACGACATAGGACTGGCGTCTCGCTTGCGCGCCTATGGCGGCGTGTTCCATTTACGCAAGCCCCTTAAGCCTGAGATTTAAATCTCAGGCTAAAAGCTCAAGTCGGCTGAAGCCGACTCAAACTCGACCGAATTGGTTCAGTATGCTTCAGCATACTTTAGCCATCAGCCCTGAGCTTTAGCTCGGGGCTAATTGAGGTTGAGCAGTTACAAAAGGAGGAGTTATGTCTGCCGACCCGATCATGCGGGAACAACTGCTGGCAGTGCTGCGCGGCGGCCATGCCCACATGGAGTTTGACCAGGCCGTGGCCGGCTTTCCCCTGGATTACATTAACCGTAGACTACCCAACGTCCCCTACACTCCCTGGCATCTGCTTGAACATTTGCGTATCGCTCAATGGGATATTCTAGAATTTATCCGCAATCCCACCCACGCGTCACCCGATTGGCCCGCCGGCTACTGGCCTTCTCCCAAAGCGCAAGCCGGCCCCGCCCAATGGCAGCAAACCATCGCCGCCTTTCGGGCCGACCTCAAATCCCTGGAAGCATTAGTCGCCAACCCTGAGACCGATCTTTTTGCCCCCCTGCCCCAGGGTTTACCCTACACCATTTTCCGGGAAATCATGGTGGTCGCCAACCACAATTCCTACCACATCGGCGAGTTCGCCATTTTGCGCCAGGTGATGAACACCTGGGCCGGTAGATAATAGATGATAGCCGGGCGCGATTACATCGGCGTCGGTGTCGGCGCGATGGTTTTTGATGAACAGGGCCGGGTTTTCCTCGCGCAGCGCGGGCCGCAGGCTAAAAACGAGCGCGGCTGTTGGGAATTTCCGGGCGGCAGCGTTGAATACGGCGAAACCCTGGCCGCCGCAATCACCCGCGAGTTCCGCGAAGAGTACGGCATGGAGATCGAGGTGGTCGAACTGCTGCACGTGGCCGACCACATCCTGCCCGCAGAAAAGCAGCACTGGGTTTCGCCCACCTTTATCGCCCGCCACCGCGGCGGCGTTCCCCGTATCGTCGAGCCGGGCAAATGCATCGCCATCGGCTGGTTTGATCTGTCGGCCCTGCCGCAGCCGCTCTCGGTGGTTACGGTGGAGGATGTGCGGCGCTATCGAGCCAGGTATGGCCAGCACAGCGAAGGGTAATTGGAGGTTGGAAGGTCGTTTTTCAGTTTTCCAATCTTGCCGAAGGCACGCACAGCGCAGCCTTCCAACCTTCCACTGCGTCGTTTGGATAATTATTTCTGACCCTCAAAATGTCTTTATCCTCTTTGCTAACTCTCTGGCGCGAGACGCCCGGCATTGCCGCCAACATCACCGCCTGGCGCACCTTCCCGGCCCGGCCCGGCGAGTTCGTCCCCTTCCCGGCTGATCTGCACCCGGCCCTGATCAACGCCCTGCGGTCTCGCGGCATCGAAGCCCTCTACACCCATCAGGCCGCCGCCTGGCAGCACCTCCAGGCCGGGCAGCACCCGGTCATCGTCACCGGCACGGCCAGCGGCAAAAGCCTCTGCTACCACCTGCCCGTGCTCGACCGCCTCCTCCGCACCCCCGACGCCCGCGCCCTCTACCTCTTCCCCACCAAAGCCCTGGCCCAGGATCAAGCCGAGGCGCTGCGGCAGATTTTTACAGAAGTCAGTAGTCAGAAGTCAGTAGTCAGAAATTCAAAATCCAAAATACCCAAAGGGCACGTTGTCCAAAATCTAAAATCTAAAATTCCCATCGCCACCTACGACGGCGACACCCCCGCCGCCGCCCGTCCGGCCATCCGCCAGAACGCCCGGCTGGTCATCACCAACCCCGACATGCTGCACGCCGGCATTTTACCCCACCACACCCGCTGGGCCGACTTTTTTCGCCACCTGCGTTTTGTGGTTATTGACGAGATGCACATCTATCGCGGCGTCTTTGGCTCGCACGTGGCCAACGTGCTGCGCCGCCTGAAACGGGTGGCCCGCTTTTACGGCGCAACGCCCCAATTTATCCTCACCTCTGCCACCATCGCCAACCCGGCCGAACTGGCCGGGCGGCTGGTTGAAGAACCCATCGCCCTGGTCAACCACGACGGCGCGGCCAGGGGGGCCAAACATTTCCTCATCTATAACCCGCCTGTTGTAGACCGCGACCTGGGCCTGCGCCGCAGCCTTTTGCAAGAAACCGTCCGCCTGAGCCGCGACCTGCTGGACCACAACCTGCAAACCATCATCTTTGGCCGGGCGCGGCGCTCCGTGGAGATGATCCTGAAATATTTACAGACCTCACCCCTAACCCCTCTCCTTCCAGGAGAGGGGAATAAAGCCGCTCCACCCCCCTCTCCTAAGAGGAGAGGGGCCGGGGGTGAGGTTCGGGCCTACCGCAGCGGCTACCTGCCCCGCCAGCGCCGGGAGATCGAGCGGGGGCTGCGCCAGGGCAGTGTGCGGGCGGTGGTCGCCACCACGGCCCTGGAACTGGGCATTGACATCGGCGGGCTGGAGGTGGCCGTGCTGGCCGGCTATCCGGGCGCCATCGCCGGCACGTGGCAGCAGGCCGGGCGGGCCGGCCGCCAGCAGGCGGACTCGCTGGCCCTGCTGGTGGCGGCGGCCAACCCGCTGGATCAATTTCTGGCCCATCACCCCGATTACTTTTTTGACCGCTCGCCCGAACAGGCCCTCATCAACCCCGACAACCTGCTCATCCTGCTGCAGCACCTGCGCTGCGCCGCCTTTGAACTGCCCTTCTGCCGGGGCGAGAGCTTTGGCCGCGTTGAACCAGCTCTGGTAGACGAATTTCTTCAGCTTTTAAAAGACACGGGCGAGCTGCACCGCTCCGGCGAAACCTTTTTCTGGATGGCCGATCACTACCCCGCCGAGCGGGTCTCGCTGCGCAGCGCCTCGCCGGAACGGGTCTTGCTCCAGGTTGAAGAGGCTGATAAATTAATCACCCTGGGCGAGGTAGACCGGGCCAGCGCCCCCTGGATGGTTCATCCCCAGGCCATCTACCTGCACGAAGGCCAGAGTTATTTGGTTGAAACGCTTGACCTGGCCCAAAACACAGCCCGCCTGCGCCCGTCGCAGGCTGACTATTACACCGAGCCAAAGCGCGAAAGCACAGTGGAGCGGGTCGCCATCTTCAGCACCGCCGCCGTTGCGGGGGCAGCCAAAGCTTACGGCGAAATCGTGGTCACCACCCAGGTGGTCGGCTATGAACAGCGGCGCTGGTTCAGCCAGGAACGGCTGGGCGAGGGCGACCTGAGCCTGCCGCCGGCCGAACTGCACACCACCGGCTACTGGCTGGCCCTGACCGAGGCCGCCGTTGAAGGGCTGCGCGCCCAGGGCTTGTGGAGCAACGACCCCAACGATTACGGCCCCACCTGGGCCGGCCAACGCCGGGCCGCCCGCGCCCGCGACGGCTATCGCTGCCAGATGTGTGGCCTCCCGGAGCAGGGCCGCGAGCACGACGTGCATCACAAGATTCCTTTTCGCACCTTTGCCTCCCCTGAGCAGGCCAACCAGTTGTCCAACCTGGTCACCCTGTGCCGCTCCTGCCACCGCCGGGCCGAAACGGCGGTGCGGGTGCGCAGCGGGCTGGGCGGGCTGGCCTTTGCCCTGAGCCACCTGGCCCCTTTGTTTTTGATGTGCGACGCCAATGATGTGGCCGTGCATCATGACCCGCAGTCGCCGCTGGCCGAGGGACAGCCAGCGGTGGTGATTTACGAAGCCACGCCGGGCGGGCTGGGCTTTAGCGCCCGGCTGTTTGACCTGCACGCCGATCTTATAACCCACGCCCACGAACTGGTCGCCGCCTGCGGCTGCGCCGACGGCTGCCCCTCGTGTGTTGGCCCCGGCGGGGAGGAGGGGCGCGGCGGCAAGCGCGAGGCCCTGGCGATTTTGGCAAAGTTGGCCGACGGGGTATCATGAGGGCGAGCAATGATAACTGCCCTTACAATGAATCGAGAAGTTAAATGAGTCATAGTAATCTGTACCAGATAGAGTTGCCGTTTTTAGAACAAACAGAAATGTGGCTCAAAGTTACGACCACGCTGAACTTGGTACCTTCAAAGATAACCTAAAAGCCCCGATTCATAGTTGGTTTAAGTATCCGGCTGGTTACTCTTACAAGTTTGTAAATGCAAGCCTGGAACTCTTTAAAATTAAGTCTGGTGATTGGGTGTATGATCCTTTTTCTGGGAGTAGCACTACTTTAATCACCGCAAAACAGGCTGGTATTAACGGATACGGGGTAGAAGCTCACGTCTTCGTTCACTGGATAGCTCAAACAAAACTATATTGGGATTTCAATCTGGAACTGTTGGGGCGACAACTTGATATCATCTTAACTTCATGTCGAGCCATCGTAAATCAAAAAGTAAACCTAATTAATCTCAACGGCACATTTCCTGAACTAATTTATAAGTGTTATCACCCCACTGATTTAAAAGTTTTATATCTCATCCGAGAATTCATCCAGAATGAGGTTCAAGATGACCATATCAGGGATTTTCTCAAAGTAGCGCTGACTGACACTTTGCGCGGCGCAGCTTCAGCCGGTACAGGTTGGCCTTATGTCGCTCCGCGTAAAAATCAAGACAAGGTTTTGAAAGATGCGCTGACTGTCTTTCAAAAGATAGTTAGACAGATGTATGAGGATTTGCAGGCGGTAAAAGTCAAAAATTCACCGCCTTGTGAAATTTATAATATTTTAGGCGACTCTCGAAAAAGGCAAGTTTTTCTTAACGACGAGCAGGTTTCTCTGGCTCTCACTTCACCTCCATACTTGAACAACTACGATTATGCAGACCGGACTCGTTTGGAAACTTACTTTTGGGGTATTACTCGTAGTTGGAAAGAG
>CAZDMM010000001.1:23418-28266 GCA_964505845.1 uncultured Caldilineaceae bacterium | reverse complement strand
AATTCCGTGATAAACTAATGGTGGCGGCTACAACTCAGATTGTACGCAGTCAATACGATGTTGAAACGGTTTTGAACAAAAAGATAGAAGCAGTATCGCCCCAAATTTATCATAAACTTCAAAACGCTGTTCTGGAGCTATCAAAACGCCGCTTACAAAAAGGCGGCAAAAAAGATTATGATTTGATGGTAGCTTTGTATTTCAATGATATTTTGCAGGTATTACAAGAAACTCACCGGGTTCTAAAACCAGGTGGACACTTCTGTTTAGTCCTGGGCGATTCTGCTCCCTACGGTGTACACATTAAAACAGATGAGGTTATAGGTCAACTAGGTTTGGGCGTTGGATTTAGCCGCTATGATTATCACGAGTTACGTCATCGTGGCGATAAATGGAGAGAAAACCCACAGCGACACCGGGTTCCGCTTCGTGAAGGTATCGTAATCTTAACCAAATAGGAATACCAGGATGGCAGAACAAAGAGAGAAAAACCCTCATGGTAACGTCAGTCGTATCGGTCAATTGATTGGTGGCGCATTTGAAGAAGTTGTTATTGCCTTCGTAAAAACATACCTACCTGGAAGATATGCTTAATTTTATCCAGGAACATGCCCATAACCCGGCCAAAATTCTTGAGCGCATTACCCCCAAGAAAAGACAGCCCTAAGTGACTTTCACCTTAAGGAAACCTAATCCATGAATTTTGAACAAGCACTCAGTTACTTCATCCCCCAAATTGAGGCCGAGATGCGCCGCTTGATGGCGCCCCCGGCGGGTGCGCCGGCCCTATTTTACGGCATGCTCCACTATCACCTGGGCTGGGTGGATGAGTCGTTCCGGCCGGTGCAGGTTGCCAGCGGCAAATTGTTGCGCCCGGTCTTCACCCTGCTGTGCTGTCAAGCCGCGGGCAGGCGGCCCGAAAAGGCGCTGACCGCCGCCGCCGCCGTTGAATTAATCCACAACTTCTCCCTCATCCACGATGACATCGAAGACAACAGCCGCACCCGGCGCGGTCGCGCCACCGTGTGGGCCTTATGGGGCGAGCCGCAGGCCATCAATGCCGGGGATGCCCTGTTTGTGCTGGCGCGACACGCCCTGCTCAAGCTGCAAGCGCAGGATGTGCCTTATCCGACCATTTTTGAGGCCATCAAACGGCTGGACCAAACCTGCCTGGCCCTGTGCCAGGGCCAATACCTGGATATGAGCTTTGAGCGCACCCTGGCTGTTGACTTGAGGGCCTACCTGGAGATGATCCAGGGCAAAACGGCGGCCCTGCTGGCCTGCTCTGGCTACCTGGGCGGACTCATCGCCAGCGATAACCCCGCCAGGGCCGAACTCTTTTGGCAGTTGGGCGGGGCGCTGGGCCTGGCCTTTCAGATTCACGACGATTTGTTGGGCATCTGGGGTGAAGAGGCTGTCACCGGCAAACCCGCCGCCGACGATTTGCGGCGGCGCAAAAAATCGCTGCCGGTGGTCTTTGCCCTCAGCCAAACCGGCCAGCCCCAGGCCGCCCGCTTCAAAGAGATTTATGCCGCCTCCACCTTGAGCGAAAGCGATGTCAGCGAGGCCATTGCTATTTTGGAGGCTACCGGCGCTAAAAGCTACACCGAAGCCCTGGCCCGGCAGTACGTAGAAGCAGCCAAGTCGGCTCTGCGGGCCATTGAAGCGCCGCCGGAAAACAAGCACAGCCTGGAAGAGATGGCGCACTATTTGATTGAGCGAGTGAAATAGCCGACCGCCGACGGCGGACCGCAGACCGCCACCAGAGAACCTGGAAAGACATTTGGCGGTCAACCGTCTGCGGTCGGCGGTCACAGGATGGGAATGGATAACCAACCGGCGCTAACCCTATCCGACAAACTCAAATCGCTGGGGGTTAAGCTGGGAGCGAGAGACTTGCCCCCGCCTCGCACCCAGCGCGACCCGTATGTTATTGACCTGGTGCTGCCGGGCCGTCTGCACGACACCCCGCACGGCGCAGCCTACGTGGTGGAAACCCTCTATGAGCCGCACTACCGGCATGGCCAGGTGGGGCTGCGCCCCACGGCTTCGCTGCGCCCCATGGCCGAGTGGGCCGGCGAGCAGCGATTGGCCGGCTGCCAGCCGGCGGGGCTGGTTTTTCTGGATACGGAGACCAGCGGCATGGCCGGCGGCGCCGGCACGTATGCCTTTCTCATTGGCGCGGGCCGCTTTGAGGGCGACCAATTCCGCCTGCTCCAATTTTTTATGCGCGACCCCACCGAGGAGCCGGCCCAACTGGCCGCCTTGACCGAATTTCTACAGCCCTGCGAAGCCCTGGTCACTTTTAACGGCAAATCCTTTGACGTGCCGCTGCTCAACACCCGCTACACCCTGCACGGGCGGGCCACACCCCTGACCACACCGGCGCAGCTTGATTTGCTCCACCTGGCCCGGCGCTTGTGGCGCGACCGCCTGCCCAGCCGCGCCCTGGGTCAGTTGGAAATCCACATTCTGGGGGCCGGCCGCAGCCACGAGGATGTCCCCGGCTGGCTCATCCCGCAGCTTTACTTTGATTACCTGCGCAGCGGCGACGCCCGCCCGCTCAAAGGCGTTTTTTATCACAACGCCATGGATGTGGTGGCTATGGCCGCCCTGCTGACCCACATGGCCCACCTGCTCGATGACCCCCTGAGCGCCGCCCTGGAACACGGCCTCGATGTGGTTGCCCTGGGGAAACTGTTTGAGGATTTGGGCCGGCTGGAAGCGGCGGTACAATTATATCAACGGGGATTGGCTTATAACAACCTGCCGGAAGAGAGCTATTGGGATACCCAGCGACGCTTGTCGCTGGTGCAGCGGCGGCAGGGGGATATGGCCGGGGCGCTGCAAACCTGGCGGCTGGCGGCGGAAGGGCGACAAATCTACGCCCACGTCGAACTGGCTAAATATTATGAGCACCAGGCCCGCGATGTCCGCGAGGCCAGCCGCTGGACTCAAGCTGCGCTCGACCTGCTCAACACGCCCACCTTTCCCTGCTCGGAGCGCCGCGTCTGGCTGGCCGATTTGCAGCACCGGCTGCGGCGGCTGCAACAGAAGTTGGTCTCAGCTTCAACGACCGCACGCAGCCAGTCAAAAAAATAAGGTGTGGTATTGTTTTTTTAATGGATTGATAGAAAGGAGGGCTAAAATTATGGCAGACGATTTCATGATTTGTGTGCGCGATGTCAAAAGCGGCCAGTTTATCGCTGAACCGGGTGAGACCCGGTTTCTGCGCGTGCCTGCCGGCCAAAACCCCGCTCCGGCGCATGCCGCCACTCGCAAAGAGGATAAACGTAAATGGATTGATGATGTTTTGAACGCCGCCAAAGGTTCCCAGCGCGGGGCCAACCAGGGTGATCTGTTGGTTTTCATTCATGGCTACAACAACACCCCAGAGGTGGTCATGAGCCGGCATCGCCAACTGTTTGCCGGTTTGCAGGCGTTGGGCTACCAGGGCATGCTGGTCAGCTTTGATTGGCCCAGTGGGGACTCAGCCCTGAATTACCTTGAAGATCGCACCGACGCCAAATTGACCGCCCTCAAACTGGTCAGCGATTGTATCCTGCCTTTATCTCAGTACCAACAACAGGATTGCCGCATCAATGTTCATCTCCTGGCTCACTCGGCCGGCACCTTTGTGGTGCGGGAAGCCTTTGATGACGCCGACGACCGCCGCCAGATTGCCGCAACCAATTGGACGGTGAGTCAAATTGTGTTCATTGCGGCCGATATTTCCAGCGCCTCACCGGGAACAAACAACCCCACCTCTTCTTCGCTGTTCCGGCACTGCGTCCGCTTGACCAATTACTGGAACCCTTACGACGTGGTGTTGAAACTATCGGATGTCAAACGGGTCGGGGTCGCGCCGCGAGCCGGTCGTATTGGCCTGCCGGCAGATGCTCCGGCCAAAGCCGTAGATGTTAACTGCGGCGATTATTACAACACGATCAAAGACAGCCAGCCTCCGGCCATCTTGGATCTTTATTCCCATACCTGGTACATTGGCGATCCCGTTTTTACGCCTGATCTCTTATTGACCCTCCAGGGAGATATTGGCCGCAATCGTTTTCCCAATCGTGACGGGTCTAACAACCGGCTGATGTTGAAAAAACCTTAACAGGGAGAAACGCGTCCATGGGCTTCAGGATTCAAAAGAGCATTCGCCTGGGGAAATTTCTCCGGCTCAATATCAGCAAAAGCGGCTTTGGGGTAAGCGCCGGGCTTGGCCCGCTGCGGATTGGGGCCGGGCCGGCCGGTACCTACATTTCCGCCGACCTGCCCGGCCCCTTCAGTTATCGCAAAAGGCTGAACAGCCGCGGGCCGCTGGATTATTTGGAGGGCAAGGGTCAAACAAAGGCCAAAGCCAAAGCTAAGGCCGACGTCTCCCCGCCGGCGGAGCCGCCCAGCCCCGGCTTTTTTGCCCCCCGCCACGAAAAGGAGTTGGCTAAGGGCCTGCAGGCCTACGAGTCGGCCAAACCCGATGAAGCCCTGGAGCATTTTCTGGCCGCCGCCGCTGACGAACCCGGCGCGGCGATTTTAGCCGCCTCCATCCTGGCCGAGCGGGACGATAAGGATTTTCGGGCCAGCGAGCTGCTGGAGCAGGTTGTTCAGAGTGAAGAGGAGTTCCCTACCCCGCTGATGGCAAAATACCTGGCCGGGCTGGAGGTTGAGATTAATTTGACCCCCAACGTGAGCGTACTGGTTCCCATCAACGGCCTGGCCGCCACTTTATTGCTGGTGGAGCTGTACCAGGCCCAGCGCCGCGTCCGCGAGGCTATCGCCCTGCTGGAAGAGGTGGTAGAGTTGACCCCCGAACCGGTGTTGGCTCTGTCGCTGTGCGAACTGTAT
>CAZDMM010000001.1:20885-23408 GCA_964505845.1 uncultured Caldilineaceae bacterium | reverse complement strand
CGAGCGGGCCAGCCAGGTGGAGCCGGTGGACGACGTGACCCTGGAAATCGCCATTTATTATGGCCGCGCCTTGCAGCAGCGCGGCCTGCACGAGGCCGCCATCAGCGTCTTTAGCAAGGCGCTACGCAAAAAGGCCGGGCGCAACCCCAAGCTGCTGCGCGAGGCCGCTTACTGGCGCATCCTGTCGTATCAAGCCCAGGGAAAGCAAAAACTGGCTCTACGGGAGCTGCAATTTCTGTACGCCGAAGACCCAAATTTTCGGGATGTGGCGCAGCGGTTGGAGGATTTGTCGCTCAGATGACATTGTGTTTGTCTGAATTTGAGCTAAAATATTCAGTAGGAGAATTAGCATGACGATAACCACCGAAGCTATTTATGAACAAGGGGTGCTGCGATTATTGGAGCCAATGTCGCTGGTTGATGGAACACGGGTTGAAATTATCATTGTTAGCAGTACACCTACCCCTGAAAATGACAATCCGGCGGATATTTTAGCCGCTATTGCGGCCATGCCGTTAGAAAATCAAGAGGGAGAGTTTAGCGGCAGAGATCATGACCAAGTTTTGTACGGCTCACAGGGAGCGCGATGATTTTTGTTGATACCGGAGCCTGGTTTGCCAGTGTCATGCCCTCTGATAGGGATCATATCGTCGCAGCGCGCTGGCTCAATCAAAACAGAGCGCCGCTGATTACTACCGATTATGTGATTGATGAAACGTTGACGCTGCTAAAAGCTCGTGGACAATACGGGCGAGCAATGGTTTTAGGAGAACAATTTTTTCGCGGAGCACTGGCTAAAGTTTACTATCTGACTAAGTCAGACATTCTATTAGCCTGGCAAGTGTTCAAGCAATTTTCTGATAAAGAGTGGAGCTTTACCGATTGCACCAGCAAAGTTGTGATGGAAAAACTTCAGGTCGCTCAAGCCTTCGCCTTTGATCACCATTTTCGCCAATTTGGGTCTGTTCAGGTTGTACCATAGAGGCTGCTTTATCATTAAAGATGATAACTCAAGCACGGACGCCTGAACCCACCACCTTTTGACTCAGCATTGATAGTCCTCATTCCCCTAATTTGCGCTCAATCGCTTTGAAAAGCGCCTCAAAGCCGGAGTTGCTGTGCATTTCGGGAGTAAGGGTGTTCATATCCTTGATAATGCTGGTCAATTCAGCAATCGTATTGCGTATTTCGGTGTATTGATCAATCTCCTCGCGAAAGCCCTGTAGGTTAGCCACCGAGACCGTTTTCATGGCCTCATCCAACTCTTTGATTTGCTGTTCCCAGTGCTGGATATATTTGATCCTCTGAACTGGTTTATAAATCTGAGCATCAGCAAGTACGATAGGGAAAATACGATCTCGGAATTGACCATTCTTGGCAATCTGTACCAGTTCAAACATGCAATTCTCAGACTTGAGATACTTTTCGCCAATGACCACAATCACCACTTTGCCCCGGCCAATCCGCTCCATAAATTCTTTGATACTGGCCTTATACCCTGCATCTCGTTTGTCGCGGATAATCGTAATGCCTTTGGCCTCAAAAGCCCGGTCTACCTTATCCACAATCGCTTCGCTCTCGCCGCCCCAGGCGTAGGATATAAAGAGTTCCCGACCCGCTGCCCCCGTCGGAGTAGAAGAAGCCGCCACTTGAGGTGAGGCGCTGACTGACTCTTGATAGGGTTGGTGTTTATTGTAACGGCTGGGATTTTCAATTTTGGCCCAGGCAAGTAGAGCCTCAAGCAAATCTCGCTGTTCGGCGTATTCAAGCAGTTTTTCCACAATTCCAGCTTTGCCCGTTAGACCGGACAATTCGGCGTGTACCCGCCTGAAAGCCGACTCATCAAAGCAGAAACGGCGCAGGTCAGCATCACTGAAGCCTTCGGTCAATAGGGCGCGGATGTTTTTCAGGTTGTAGTTCATTTCTATACGTCCCTCACCCTCTTCGACTTGTTTTAATGTTGTTCCCCCTATCCCTGCTCGCTGACTAATGAGCAGCTTGGCCTCATATAAGTAATCCTGGTCAATCCGTTCCACCTGCCGAAAATAATTTTTGATGGCTTCTAGTCTTTTTCCACAACTTCTAGTGGTAGGTTTTCGATAGGATTACCTCTAATTTTCAATTCTTTTAAATTTTTCAGTTGCAGAATTTCAGGGGATAGTTCTTTAATCTGGTTATTGGTACGGTTAAAAGAATTTTGAAGATTCAATCTCGTTAATGAAAATAATTTATAAATAGCATCAGGAATGGCAGTTAATTCATTGTCCTGTAAATCAAGGGTAGTTAAATCCTGCAATTGGGTAATCACATCAGGAATGGCGGTTAGTTGATTTGTACTTAAATTAAGGTGTTTTAATTTTCGTAATCGGGCAATCCCGTCAGGGATGGTAGCCAGTCGATTGTTACCTAAATTAAGTCTCGTTAGGAACCTCAGATTGAAAATAGGCTGGGGGATACCAGTCAATTGATTACGACTTAAATTAAGGCCTGTTAAATTTCGTAGTTGAGAAATGGAGTCAGGGA
>CAZDMM010000001.1:0-20785 GCA_964505845.1 uncultured Caldilineaceae bacterium | reverse complement strand
AAATGGAGTCAGGGAAAGTAACTAATCGATTGTCACTTAAGTCAAGGTCGGTTAAGCTTTGCAGTTGGGCAATTGCTTTAGGAATGGTGGTTAGCTGATTATCCCATAAGCTAAACCTTGTTAAGTATTGCAACCCAAAAACTGCTTTGGGAATAGCAGTTAATCGATTGCCGCTTAAATCAAGGTCTGTTAAATATCGAAGTTGAGCAATAGTGTCAGAAATGGCAGTTATTCGATTATCTCCTAAATCAAGCACTGTCAAGTTTTGCAGTTGAGCAATCGGGTCGGGAATAGAGGATAATAAATTTTTTCTTAACCTTAATATCTCCAACTGCTCTAACTCAAAAACTTCAGGCGGAATACTTATTAATTTTTCAGCACTTTTAGCACGCCAATCATTACTCAAATCCAATTCTTTAAGTTGTTTCTCTTTAGCTTCTCGAATTTTTTCAAGCGCCCATTTGGGAGTATCGTTCATTAGAGCATGCCTCGATAAAAGGTGGTTAAAGGACGTGTTCTATTGGTATCGGCGAGCGGTTGCTGGCAAAATCGCTTTTTAGTCACTTGAACGAAAATAGCAAGGGGAGGTCACATTACCTACCTCGTTATTTGTTGCCATAAACCAACCCCTCAATCTCTCGCAAAACCTCACTTAAATCAGGGGGTTGAGCCGGTTCGACTTCGAGTCCAACATGTTTGTGATGAGGATGGGTCGAGATATGCGGGTAATGCGGCGCATTGTCATACCGAAAGATTAGCTCTCCAGCAGCGTTTTGATAATGATAGACATAGCGTAATTTGACCACTTGCTCATCCCGCCAAAGTACAGCCTCGTCAAACTCTAACAGCGAATTATCATAAAATTTCAGCCGCCCTTCAATGGCCCCGCGCAGCTTGGCTTGGTCATCAAATACCAACCATTCAATCTCAACATCGCCGCGAGAAATGATCGTATCGTACAGCCGGGCAAAATAGCTTTTCAACATCAGGCAGCGATACTCATATCAGCCAACTGCTGATTCAACTCTTGCTTGGCTTCAAGATACAACTCATACCGACCCGCCCACTTGATAAAGGGCAAATCATCGCCCATTTCACCCCGCATAAAACGAGCATAAAAAACATCGCTGGGCAGGTTGTACTGCTGCTCAAAGGCAATCAGTTGGCGCAGCAAACTAAAAATATCTTCCAGGGTAGAGTTACGATTTTCCATTTGCTCCAATAAAATATGAAACTCGATTGAACTTAGCAAGTTATCTTTGGTAAGCGTTATCTTAGCCATCAACTTATCCTTCGTTGGTAATCATCCATCAACATCCCTTATTTTTCACCGGTCGGCAGTCAGTCGTCAGCCGTCGCTCAAGCCGCCAAGGCATACGGCTTGACCTCGCGCTCCAATCGAGCTGCCAGCGCATCGGCGGCCACATCCAGATCATAATCCATCTGCAAACCCAACCAAAATTGGGGCGACATGCCAAAAAAGCGGCCCAGCCGCAGGGCGGTATCGGCACTGATACTGCGTTTGCCCAGCACAATTTCGTTGATCCGGCGCGGCGGCACGCCCATATCCAGGGCCAGACGGTTCTGGCTCAGGCCCAGCGGCTTCAAAAATTCTTCCAATAAAACCTCTCCGGGGTGGATCGGCTTCAGTTTTTGCTCTAGCATCATCACGTTCTCCTAATGATAATCCACTATTTCAACGTTGTGCGCGTCGCCAGCCTGCCATTCAAAGCAGATACGCCACTGGTCGTTAATCCGAATACTGTATTGCCCCAGGCGGTCACCGGCCAATTTTTCCAGGCGATTGGCCGGGGGGATACGCAGGTCTTCCAGAGTCACAGCTCGATGGAGCATGCGCAGTTTACGCAACGCTATTTGTTGTATATCGTAGGGCAGCTTGTGGGAGCGCTCGCGGTTGAAAAGCTTTTCGGTTTCTTTGGACCTGAAAGACCTGATCACCAAGAAATTATATAACGCCACACGTTAAACGTCAAGCGTTATACTCTCACCCGGATGGGGCGACGAAAAAAGAGGTCTTCTCGGCCCCCAATATTCACCTCTTGGGCCGATTTAGGCCATAAACCGGGGACTACGTGCCCACATTTGGGACACGTGCCTGCGTCGGTCAGATGGTAGCCCAAAATAACATAGCCATACCGTTCAATGAGCAAAGCCTGGCAGTGAGGGCAATAAGTATTCTCCCAGGTGCCCACCTCGCCCGGGCGATTGCCGGCGTAGACAAAGTGCAGCCCGGCCTCGGCCCCAATCTCGGCGGCGCGGATGAGCGTTTCGGCAGGGGTGTTGTCGGGGTCGGTCATCTTGTAATCCTTGTGAAAGGCGGTCACGTGCCAGGGGATATCGGGAGACACCCCGGCGATAAAGCGGGCCGCCTGCCACAACTCCTCGTTGGAATCGTTAAAGCCGGGGATGACCAGGGTCAGCACCTCCAGCCAGAAACCGCGCTTATGCAGTTCCTCAATCGTCCACAGCACATGCTTAACCTGCCCGCCCAGCTCGCGGTAATTTTTCTGCTGCATAGATTTCAAATCCACTTTATAGCAGTCGGTGTAAGGCTTGATGTAATCGAGCGCCTCCGGAGTGGCGTTGCCGTTGGAAACAAAGCCGGTCAACAGCCCGGACGCTTTGGCCTGCTTGAAAATCTGCATAGACCACTCGGCGGTAATGAGCGGCTCGTTGTAGCTGCTGACCACCAGCCGCGCCCCACTACGTTTGGCCGCTCGAACCAAATCGGTGGGGGTAAAGTGGGAGGGCATGACTCCCGCGGCCTTATCCCGCAGCGCCTGGGAGGTGACCCAATTTTGGCAGTAGCCGCAGTGAAAATCGCAGCCAAGCATGCCAAAGGTCAGCGCGTTGCTGCCGGGCAGGGCGTGAAAATAAGGCTTTTTCTCCACCGGGTCGCTCTGCACCCCGGCGGCGTAGCCATAGGGGACGCGCAGCGTGCCGTTATCATTGTAACGCACCTGGCAAATGCCGCGCCGGCCCGGTAAAATCAAGCAGCGATGGCCGCAGGCAAAGCAGCGCAGCTTGTTGTTTTCTAATTTTTCATACAAGTCGCCCTCGCTGGTGGCCGTGTCGAGCGCGCCTTGCAAGGTAATGGTTGCCATAAAAAAACACCTCTTTCTGACAGATATTTTACCCTGCCGGAAAGAGGTGTCAACGTGATTCGTGAAACGTGAAAGGTGAGGCGTGATAGGCTTCTCACACATCACGTTTCACGTTTCATCTGTCTTCTAACGGTATCCACTCTCGATTCTTTGGCCCCACGTAAACGGACTGCGGGCGGATCAGGCGGTTAAGCTGCTGCTGTTCAAAGCAGTGGGCCAGCCAGCCGGCCACCCGGCCAATGGCAAAGGTGGGGGTGAACAGGTCGCTGCTCAAATCGAGGCCGTGCAGCAGCAGCGCCGTGTAAAACTCGACGTTAGTTTGCAGGTTGCGGCCCGGTTTGTACTCGGCCAGCAGCCTCACGGCGGTCTGCTCCACCTGGCGAACGAGTTGGTACAGGCGGGCGTGGCCGTTGCCCTGGAACATCCGCGCCGCCGCCGCCGACAGCACTTCGGCCCGCGGGTCGCGCACTTTGTAGACACGGTGGCCAAAGCCCATCAGCCGCTCGCCCTGCTCCAGCTTGCGGCGCAGATAACTTTCGGCGTTGGCGGCGTCGCCAATCTCAAAGACCATATCCAACGCCGGGCCAGGCGCGCCGCCGTGCAGCGGCCCCTTCAATGCCCCCAACGCGCCCACCACCGCCGAAATCAAATCCGATTGGGTTGAGATGATGACCCGCGCCGTAAAGGTCGAGGCGTTCATACCGTGATCCACCACCGTGTTGAGGTAAGTTTCCAGCCCGCGTACCTGCGCCGGGCCAGGGGTGCGGCCAAAGAGCATAAACAGGTAATTGGCGGCGTGGCCCAAATCGGGCCGGGGGGCGAGGGGTTCCTGGCCCTGCCGCAGCCGCTCATAGGCGGCCACGATGCTGGGAAAAGCCGCCAGCAGGGACAACGCCTGCTCCTCCGGCTCAGCCGGCCCCTGCAGGCTGAGGGTTCCGGCGGCCATGCGTAGGGCGTCCATCGCCGCCACCTGCTGCGCCGCCGTCGCCCGCAGCAAATCGAGCGCGGCCGGGGGCAGCGCCCGCCGGGCGGCCAGCGCCTCGCGGAAGGCGGCTAATTCCTGGGCGTTGGGCAGCCGGTCATACCACAATAAATAAACGGTTTCTTCAAAAGTAGCCCGGCCGGCCAGTTCCTCCACCGGAAAGCCGGCGATGATCAGTTGGCCGGCCTGGCCGTCTACGCTGCTCAGGCGGGTCTCGGCAGCGACAACGCCTTCCAGGCCCGTTACCAATTTGGTGGGGGTGAGTGTTTCGGTCATTTGAGTCCTCCAAAAGCGGCAAAACAACTGTTTTTATGCAAAATTTCCACCTGGCGGAAGCCCACCCGGCGCAGCAAATCGAGCTGGAACAAAAGCGGGCGGGGCGTGTCCTCCTGGGCAATATAGCCAAAAACCTGGTCGCGGTAGCTCTCATCTTTGAGGCCGCTGAGATAATCGCCGTAGCGCTGCCACATCAAGCTCTGCACGGCCGGGGTGGAATGTTCGATCAGGTCAGAAATCCACAGCGAGCCGCCCGGTTTGAGGGCCGCGTAGCAGCGATGAAAGACCCTTTCCCACTCCGCATCTTCGCGCAAGTGGTGAAACACGGCCGCGGCCATGATGATGTCGAACTGCCCCTCGGCCAGTTCAAGCTCTCGAATATCACTTTGAATGGGCGTAATCTGGCCCGACGTGGCCGGCCTGATGCGCTCGACCGTCCGCTCCAGCATAGGCCGGCTCAAATCTACCAGGGTGACGTCCAGGTTCGGCAGCCATTGCAGCAGTTTAAGCGTGTAATTTCCCGCGCCGCAGCCAATATCGAGAACATGGCGAGCCTGGGGATTAACCGCTGCCGCCGTGCGGGTGATCAGCTCCAGCACCAACGGGGCGTCTATCGTCGCCGATTGGCCGGTTTCTAAGTTGGAAAAGCGTTCCACATCGGCGTCAAAACGCTGCCGGATTTGCTCTACGGTGGATTTCATAGTGTCCTCTCGATGAAAAGTAGCCAGTAATCAGTAATTAGTAGTCAGTAGTCAGAATGATGTCTTTATTATAGACTGATTTATACAACGTTGTCAATATTGATTATAAAATCAATATATAGTAAAATAAATCTTAGCAGTCAGATTAACCTCTTTTTATCTGACTACTGACTACTGATTACTGACTACTCTCTTCGGGAGGTATAAAAATGAGCCAAACCGGGTATTTGACCGCCCAGGAAGCGGCCCGTGAATTGGGGATTACTTTGCCGACCCTGTACGCTTACGTCAGCCGGGGCTTGATTCGCTCTGAGGAGGCCGACAGCCGCAAGCGCACCCGGCGTTACCGGGCCGAGGATATACAGAAATTGAAGGAACGGCAGGAACAGCGGCGCGACCCGGCCAGGGTGGTCGAAACGGCTCTCCACTGGGGCGCGCCGCTGCTGGAATCGGCCATTACGCTGGTGGCCGACAATCGCTTGTATTATCGAGGGTATGACGCCGCCGCCCTGGCCACCCAGTATCAAGTGGAGCAGGTGGCGGCCCTGATTTGGAGCGGGGAGCTGGGGGCCGAGCCTTCAACTTTGTTTGAAGCAGCCCCGCACGTTTGGCCGCCAGACAGCCCCTCTCTGGCCGGCCTGGCCCCGGTTGAGGCGTTCCAGGCCCTTTTGCCGCTGGCCGCAGCGGCCGACCTGGCGGCCTATGATTTGCGTCCGGCGGCGGTCGTCCAGACCGGGGCGCGAATTTTGAACCTGTTGACGACGATAGCCGCCAGGGGTGAGTCCGCCGGCAGCATTAGCCGGCGGCTGCAGCAGGGCTGGGCGACTGACCCGCCTGAAACGGCGGCGCTGCTCAACGCGGCGCTGATCCTCTGCGCCGACCACGAGTTGAACGTGTCGTCGTTTACCGCCCGCTGCGTGGCCTCCGCCGGGGCGACGCCCTACCAGGTGGTGCTGGCCGGTCTGGCCGCCTTGCAGGGGGTTAAGCATGGCCGCATGACCGAGCGGGTGGAAGCCTTCTGGCGGGAGGCCGGAACGCCGGCCGGGGTGCGCCCGGCCCTGGCCTATTACCTTAAGCGGGGCGAGCCTATTCCGGGCTTTGGGCATCCTCTCTATCCCCAGGGCGACCCGCGCGGCCGGCTGCTGCTGGAATTGACCGCCGCGGCGTATGGGGAGTCGCCGGCGGTGACGCTGGCCCAGGCGATTGCCGCCGCCGTTTTTGACCTCAACGGCGACTATCCGACGGTTGATTTTGGGCTGGTCGCGCTGGCCCAAGCGCTCCGGTTGCCGCCCGGCAGCGCCCTCACCCTCTTTGCCCTAGGCCGGGCTATCGGCTGGATCGGGCACGCTATCGAGCAGTACCAGCTTGACCGGATCATCCGGCCGCGGGCGCAGTACGTGGGCAGGCCGCCGGGAGAATTTTGATCAATAGCCTCTGTGAAACGCCGCCTCGCCTCACGAGGCTAGACGACCACCTGTTTACCATCCTCGGCCCATTCCAATTCCAGGTTGGGTATCCAGTTAAGCATGTCATCGCTCATGTGGGTCACAATCAGGCGTTTACAGTTTAGCTCAGGCCGGTGGAGCAGCAAGGTTTTATAATCAAGATGATAGCGGACCGGGCGGTCAAACATATAGGTTTCACAAATAAAGAGGTCGGCTCCGTTGGCCGCAAAGAGCAGTTCCTCCGTCCACTCGGTATCGCCGGAGTAGACGATAACCTTCCCGGCCACTTCCACCCGCAGCGCATAGGGCGGAGCGCCGCTGGCATGAATAACCGGATAGGGCGTGACGGCCAGCGTTCCCAGACGCGTCGGTACCCGTTCAGCCAACTCAACGAACTGGAGGCCAAATTTTAAGGATATCTGAGTCGAGCCGGGAAAAAGCGCTTCCATGGCCTGACTCACCCGGTTCTCCAATCCCGGCGGCCCCGCCAGAGTCAGCGGGCGGGTGCGTTTTGAAACCAGTTGGGCCTCAAGGATAAAAAGTGGTATCCCGCCGAAGTGGTCGCCGTGCAGGTGAGTGACCAAAATGACATCAATCGCCGCCGGGTCTATCCGACTGCGCTTCAAAGCAATCAGCGAGGATGCGCCGCAATCGAGGAGAAATTGGATAGCCCCGGCCTCAACGTGGATACAGGTTTGAAATCGTCCGCCGCTGCCAAAGGTATCGCCGCTGCCCGCAAAGGTGAGAGTGATAGCACTCATATAGATGGCAGATAAAGTTTTTCGGCTCATGTACAGTACAAGTGCAAAGTGACCGGCACTTCCTCATTTTTCGAGGAGTAGCCAATCAATCCTGAAGTGCCGGTCACTTGTTCTTAACATGAGCCAGTTTTTCCAACCACTTTGGGCGGGGATTAGGGGATTGGTGGATTTTTCCCCTTTGTTTTTTATCTCTTCATCCCCCAATCCCCGCAAAAATTTCTTTGGAAGGGTCTATCTTGCGGTCATAATTCCAACGACTCGCCGGGCTGCAAAACTTTGACTTTGGCGTTGGTCTCCGACTCCACCCGTTTGGCCCAGACGTTGGCGTCCTGGGCGATGAGCGGCCAGGTGTTGTAATGGGTGGGCACGGCCAGCTTGGGGTTGATCAGCTTGACGGCCCGCAGGGCGTCGTCTGGCCCCATGGTAAAATTGTCGCCGATGGGCAGGACCAGCAGATCAATGCCTTCTTCGCCGTAGAGGCGCATAGTTTCAAACAGGCCGGTATCGCAGGTGAGGTAGACCTTTTTGCCCTCGGCGCTGATGAGGAAGCCGGCCGGGTTGCCGCCGCCGCTGCCGTCGGGCAGGCCGGAGCCGTGATGGGCGATGGTCAGCTTGACATAGCCGAAGTCATAATTGAAACCGCCGCCAATGTGGTGAGGATGAGTCTTCTCGGCGGCGATGCCCTGATTTTGCGCCCAGTTGATAATCTCAAAGTTGGCAATGACCGTGGCCCCGGTGCGTTTGGCGATTGCTACCAGGTCTTCGATGTGGTCAAAGTGGCCGTGGGAAACCAAAATATAATCGGCGGCCACTTGGTTGGCCTTAACTTTGGCGCTGGGATTGCTGGTAAAGAAGGGGTCAACGATTATCTGCTTGCCGCCAATGTTCAGGCTGTGCGTGCCATGTCCAATCCAGGTATACTTAATTGCCATTGTTTATCTCCTTTACCCAATCCCGTACTGATCCCGCACAAACGGAGCCAGCCCCTTAGCCTGCAAGCGGTCCAGCGGGGCGCGGAAGGTGACCTGCACCACGCCGGGGTGGCGGCCAATCTCTATAGCCCCGGTGATGGTGGCTCGATTCTTCACTTCCGGCACGGTCATGTCGAGCAATTTGGCGGCTCGTTCCAGGCCGTTGTCGGTGGCGGCGTTCAAATCCGGGCCGGTGCCGATGACCGAAATCGGGGCCGACTCTTCCAATTGCTCAACCCCCCAGGCTTTGGCCACGGCCACTGCGCGGGCTTTTTCTTCCGCCGTAACCGGCCTTGCCAGGTAAGGCAGGTCTTCGACCACCGGGAAAAGGATGGGGCCATCAATGTTCAGCCCTTTGAGCACGTGGACTTGCAGCGTGACCGAGCCGGAGACGTCGCAGGTGTGGCCGGCAATTTCACCATCGCCTTGCAGAGCGTGCATATCGCCCAGGTAGACCCCGCCGCCAGGCGTTTTGACCGGGCAAACGATGATCGCCCCGGCCCGCACGGCGTCAATATCCAGGTGGCCGTCGGTGCGGTGCTGAAGCTGCTCGGCGCTGATGCCGTACTCGTGCGGCGCGCCGACAAGGAAGGAGCCAAAGTCGCCGGCATTGTGGGAATCTGGCATGGGGATGGCCGGGGTGGTGCCGAGTTGGCCCATAAAGGGGCGGAGCCGGGCGACAAGGCCCACCAAATCGTGCGGGGCAAAGGTCAAAATGGGGTTTTGGATAGATTTTTCTGGCAAGGCGGCGTAGCGGCTGGCGCTGCTGGCAATCTCCTCCGCCGCATCCTGGCCCAGCGTGACCCCCAGCGAGCGATTCTCATCAAAAAAGATAGTGTAACCATTGGTGAAGGTGAAAGGAGTGGCATCCGCGCCGCACTTGGCGCAGCGGATGGCGGTGGGGCCGATGCCCTTGATGACCGTTTCCGGGTACATCGTGCCGCACTCCGGGCAGCGGCCGGCCACGTAGGGGTCGCCTAGAAAGCGGCCCTGCATCCACTGGTCGTTGCCGGAGGAAGTTGCCAGGGAGGTGACGGTGATGTTTTTGATGCGGATGGCGATGGCGTCGCCCACCTCGGCCCCGGCTACGGCTACCGGCCGGGTCACTTCGTGGCCGCCGCGAATGGCCGGGGTGATCATCGGCCCCCAGCAGCCGGGCGCGGTGTTGGTGATGATGTGGCCGCCGTCGCGCACCGGGCCAAGCATGGGTTTGCCGGGGTCAAGGATGCCGTTGACAAACTCATCCACAAAAACCGTTTCATGGCCGGCCCCGTTGCCGGTAAGTTTTTCAAGCTGCTGAGTCATAAAATACCTCCTTGTACTCCGTGTTGTTAAATTTTTTAGCGACCGAGGACGGGAGATCGGGGACCGGGTATATTCCCGGTCTCCCGTCTCTGGTCAAGATTACGGGTTTTCTCGTGGCGAAACTGGGTTTCGCCACGCACTTGGATGTCCAAACTGAGTTTGGACACCAGCCAAGCTACGCCCTCCCTCCAGCCGCCGGGAGGAGCAGGGCGACTTCCTGACCTTCGCTCAGGAGGTCGGCAGGAGCGGCATGCTTGCCGGCAACCATGGGCAGGGCTGTGTTGACTTTGGCTGCCAGGGCCGGATACTCGGCGCGGAGGTGGGCTAACAGGTCGGCCACAGTAGCATTTTCGGCCAGGCTGACCGAGAAACGGGCGCTGCCGGCGGCGGGGGCCAGCCCGGCCCCCAGGCGAACACGGATCTGCATCGTTTTCTCCTTCAAAAATAACCATCATGTCACTGCGAGCCGAAGGCGAAGCAGTCTCCTACCCCGGAGGCGGAGATTGCTGCGGCCTCCGGCCGTTCGGCTGAACTCACACCCCTTCGGGTGCGCCGAAGGGCGCGACGAAGCCACGCAATGACATTTTCATTGTTGGTGGTGCGCCACAGGTTTGTTAAACCCTCTTGCGGCTGATTTTGGCGGTTCTGGGTGGGAAAGGTGTGTGCGGCGAGACAGGAAGAGGCTGGAGTTATTTTCCAAGGCGTATTATGCCAAAAGATAGCGGCGGTGTCAATAAAAAATCAGGCTTACTCCAGGAAGTCCAGCCGCTCCCTCACCTGCCCGGCCCGCAGCTCCCACACGTCCGTTGCCACCCGGTGGATAAAGGCCCGGTCGTGGGCCACGGCTAGAATCGTGCCGGGAAAATGAAGCAGCGCCTCTTCAAACCGCTCCCGGCTGGGGATGTCGAGATGATTGACCGGCTCATCCAGCAGCAAAAAGTTGCAGCCCTGGGCCACCAGCAGGGCCAGCATCAACCTGGCCCGCTCGCCGTAGCTGAGGCTGGCGATGGGGATAAAGGCGTCATCTCCAGCAAAGAGGAAAAAGTGGAGAAAGCTGCGGATTTCCGTTTGCGTCATCGTCTCCGCCGCCGCCCGGATGGCGTCGTAGGGGGTGCTGGCCGGGTCGAGCCGTTCCTGTTCCTGGGCAAAATAGCCCGGCTTGACCCCCGCGCCCAGCCGCACCTGGCCACTGGCCGGCGTTAGCTCCCCGGTGATGAGGCGCAGCAGGGTGGTTTTGCCTTCGCCGTTGGGGCCGATGAGGACGACCCGCTGGCCGTGCCGAAGGGTTTGATTCACGTCGCTGAACAGCCGCCGCTCGCCAAAGGCCATGCTCACATTTTCCAGGCTCAACACCTGCCGCGCCCCGCTGCCATCCCCGCCAAAGTTCAGCTTGAGCTGCCACTGGCGGCCCGGCTTGTTCACCCGCTCTTCGGTCAGCAGCCGCTCCAGCCGCTGCTCGATCTGCTTGGCCCGGCCCATCGTGCCGACGCTGCGCCCGGCAAAGAAATGCCTGGCAAATTTGTCGTTGTCCCGGTCGGTTTTGCCGCCCCGCTTAAATTTAGCCAGGCCGCGCAGGTGGCGGGCGGTGTTTTGCAGCCGCAGAATCTCTTCTTGCTGGTCGCTGTACGCCTGCCGCTGCTGCTCAGTTTCGCGGGCCAGGGTGGTAGTGTAGAAGGTGTAGTTGCCGGGGAAGTCGTGCAGGGTGTGGCTGGCCGGGTCAAGGGCCAGGGTGCGGGTAGTGGTCGCATCGAGAAAAGCCCGGTCGTGCGAGACAATCAGGGCCGCGCCGTCGTAGGCGGCCAGCCAGCCTTCCAGCCAGGCCAGGGCGTCCAAATCCAGGTGGTTGGTCGGCTCATCCAGCAGCAGCAGGCGCGGCTGTTGGATGAGCAGCCCGGCCAGGCCCAGCCGGGTTTTCTGGCCGCCGCTGAGTTTAGCCACCGGCAGGTCGCGGGGAATATCGGCCAGGTTCAGTCCGGCCAGAATGGCTTCTAACCGCGCTTCCAGGGCGTAGCCTCCGGCAGCTTCAAAGCGGGCTTCGGCCTCGGCGTAGGCGACGGTGAAGGCGGGCAGGTCATCAGGATTGGCGGCCATGGCCGCCGCCACCGCCTGCATGTCGGCCCAGGCCCGGCTGTGTTCGGCGGTGAGGCGGGCCAGGGCTGCAGCAATGGTTTCACCTTCGGCAAAGACAAGGGCCTGGGTCAGATAACCGCGCGAGAGTCCCGGCGGGTCAAAGCGCACCTGCCCGCTGTCGGGCGGCTCCAGGCCGGCGACGAGCCGCAGCAGGGTGGTTTTGCCGCTACCGTTGGGGCCGACCAGCCCCGCTCGCTCGCCGGGGTTGATGGTGAAAGAGACATCGGCCAAAACGGTTTCTGCACCGTAACTTTTGGAGAGGTTTAGAACGTGAAGCATGGTTGTCCTCCATTCCCTGTGACCACTGATATAATACCCTTGTGGTACCACCGGCGGCAGACCGGAAGTGAGGGTTAGGGTTTTACCTTTCCGGAAGCTACACCCCGCCAATTTTAAGACAAAGCTAATTTGGAGCTTCCGGGAAGGTTTAGCCAACAAAAAAGCCGCGACGGGGAGCGTGTTCGCGGCTGAGATGACCCTTTAATAAATAACGTCAAATAAAAAGCCGCGAAACGCAGCACGTCCGCGGCTCAGTTGTTTTTACCAGACCTGATAGGTCTTTTCAGGCAGAGTCCATAGACGCACTAGCAAACGAGGGGGTTATTAAGGCTGTATTGAACATGGGTGCGTCTCCTTAAAGCTATTATAACCAGGTTTTTTGGGCTTTGTCAAGACTCAAATTCTACCGGGTGTGTCCGAAATTTTAGGCGGTCCTGTCCATAGGACGCCAAAGGCGCGCAAAGCGCCCTTGCGGTATGGGGCAAGTTGCCAACTTGCCCTACGATACCAAAAATTCTGGACGCACCCATTCTACCGATAATATTGCACCCGGCGGCGAGTCATCCAGGTGGAGAGAAGTTCCACCAGGGCGATGAGGGCGATAAAGAATAAATCCACGCCGATAGTGATGACAAAGGCAAACAGCAGGTAGGTGATGACAGCCTGGCCAAAAGTTTGCAGGGCCGGCGGCACGGTGGGGTTGAGGCCCAGGCCGATGGCCAGGGCCAGGGCCAGCCCCAGGTAAATCAGCACGGTGCGCCACGATTCCCGGTCGGAGGCGCTGGGCAGCATGGCATTGGAGATGGCGAAGATGAGGTAAAACCACAGCCATACGTCGGGCAGCAGCAGGATATAGTTGAGCGCCTGGCCGATGGTTTCCAGGCTGCCGCTGGCCAGGGCCTGGCCCAGCCGACCCAATTCCAGGAGTCCCTGTCCAATCAGCAGCACGGCCAGGCTGCCAAAAATGAGGGGAGCCAAGCCAATGAGGCTGTGCCGGAAGGGGTCGCTCACCACCACCTGCACCGCGCCCATTTGCAGGCTGCCTTTGTTGGGTTTAGGCCACAACGAAAAACCGTGAGTCCTGATACCCAACAGGGCGGCAGCCAGCACATGGCTGAGTTCGTGCAGAAAAGTGCCGGGTAAAAAGACTACCCAGAAGAGCCACATGGAGACTATGGAACTGCGGGTCAACACAAAGGCAATACCCCGAATGTGGGTGCTAATCCACCATTGCAGGGAATACATTATCAAAAAAGTAACGATGAGCCAGAAAAGGGTAGACCAGCCGGACATGCGGTAATTGGAAATTGGAGATTGGTAATTGGTAATTGAAGATTTGAGGTTGAGAAGTGACGATTAACTAATTACCAATTACCAATTACTATTTAACCTTGACCAAAGCACCTTTGACCAGGGCCACAAAGCTATCGGCTTTTAAGCTGGCTCCGCCGACCAACCCGCCGTCAATATCCGGCTGAGACATAAAGGCTTCGATGTTGCCGGGGTTGACGCTGCCGCCGTACTGGATGCGGATCTGCTGGGCCACACTCTCGCCGTACAAATCGGCCAGGGCGCCGCGAATGTTAAGACCGATGATGCGGTTGGCATCGGCGGGTTCGGCGTTTTTGCCGGTGCCGATAGCCCAGATTGGCTCATAAGCCACCACAATTTTGGCCGCATCTTCGGCGCCGATGCCTTCAAACGCGCCCCTCACCTGTCCACCCACAAAAGCGGCGGTTTCACCGGCCTCGTTTTGGGCCAGGTTTTCGCCAACGCAAATAATCGGGGTGAGGTGGTGGGCCAGGGCCGCCTTGGCCTTTTTGTTAACGCCCTCGTCGGTTTCGCCAAAAAACTGCCGCCGCTCCGAGTGTCCCAAGATCACATAGTTACACAGGCCGGCCAGCATCAAGGGCGAAATCTCGCCGGTGAAGGCGCCCTGCTCCGCCCAATACATGTTTTGCGCGCCCAGCTTAATTTTGCTTTTGGCAATCACATCGGCCACCGCGCCCAGGGCGGTAAAGGGCGGGCACAAAACTACTTCGACCCCGCTGATAGCGGCCACGGCTTCACGAATTTCGTGGGCCAACTGCACCGCTTCGGCCAGGGTTTTGTGCATTTTCCAATTTCCTGCAATGATGGGGGTTCGCATGTTACATTATCTCCTTAATTTCATGGACAATTTCGGCGCGCATCAAACAGCCGACCAAGAGCCGCCCCTACCCTTATCTTACCACACTCAGAGCCGCTTGACAATGGGGTTACAACTCTTCTTTGACCTTCTCAGCCATAGCTCTGGTCATGCCCGGCACGGCGGCCAGCTCTTCCAGGCTGGCCTGGCGAATGGCCTCAAGCGAGCCGAAATGTTTGAGCAGGGCCTGGCGGCGCTTGGGGCCAATGCCTTCCACCTCATCCAGGCTAGAGCGAACCGCGCCTTTGCCCCGCAGTTGGCGGTGATAGGTAAGGCCAAAGCGGTGGGCCTCATCCCGGATGCGCTGAATCAGGAAGAGGGCCTGCGAATTGCGCGGCAGCATGAGCGACTCGGATTGGCCCGGCAAAAAGAGTTCCTCCTCCCGTTTAGCCAGCCCCACAATGGCGGTCGCGTCGCGCAGTTCAAACTCATCCAGCACTTCCAGGGCGGCGTTCAGTTGGCCCTTGCCGCCGTCAATGATGATGAGGTTGGGCAAGAGCGCCCAGGAGTTTTCTTCTTCTGGGGATTGGGGATTGGTTATTGGAGATTGGCTGTTATAGCCGCCATCGCGCATGCGTTTGAAGCGGCGGCGCAGCATCTCTTGCATGCTGGCAAAATCGTTCTGGCCCTGCACGCTCTGGATTTTGAAGCGGCGATAATCGCTTTTACGGGGCACGCCTTTATTGAAAACCACCATCGAGCCGACTGTGTTGGTGCCTTGCAAGGTGCTGATGTCGTAGCACTCGATGCGCAGCGGCGGCTCCGATAAATCCAGGGCTTGCTGCAACTCGGCCAGGCCCTCGGTTTGTTTGCTCTCGTCGGCGGCCCAGCGCGCCCGCAGATGCTGCAGCGTTTCGGCCGCATTTTGGGCGACCATCTCCAACAGCTCTTTTTGCTGCCCCTGGCGCGGCACTTTAAAGGTGACGTCGGCGCCGCGTTTGCTCTTGAGCCAGTCACGGATAATCATCAGCTCGTCCACATCCTGGGGCAATAAAATTTCTGGGGGGATGGTGGCGGCCTGGTCGTAAAACTGCTTGACAAAAGAGGTCATAATCTCGGCGTCGGCTTCATCCGCCGTGCCTTCCAGCACAAAATAATCCCGGCCCACCAGTTTGCCGCCACGAATAAAAAAGACCTGCACGCAGGCGTCGCCGTCGGCGCGGGCAAAGGCGATGACATCCTCATCCAGCGTATCGGCGTTGATGACCTTTTGTTTTTCCACAATCTGGTCAATGGCCCGAATCTGGTCTCGCAGTTGGGCGGCCCGCTCAAAATCCAGCTTTTCCGAGGCGATGTCCATCTGGCGGCGCAAATCGGCCACCACCGGCTCGGTGTTGCCGGCCAAAAAGTCGCACAGGTTATCAATAATTTGGCGATATTCGGCCTGGTTGACCGCCCCGACGCAGGGTGCGGCGCAGCGGCCAATATGATAGTACAGGCAGGCTCGCTCATCTTTGCCGTCAATCTCGCGGGTACAGGTCAGGTAAGGGAAGATTTTGCGCACCAAGTCGAGGGTTTGGTAAGCGGCCCAGGCGGCCGTGTAAGGCCCATAGTAGCGTGCCCCGTCATTTTGCAAGCGACGGGTGGTGGTGACGCGCGGGAAGGGGTCTTGCCAGTGAACTTTGATGTAGGGGTAGCGCTTGTCGTCTTTGAGGCGGACATTGTAGCGGGGCTGGTGCTTTTTGATGAGGGTATTTTCCAGCAGCAGCGCTTCCAGTTCGCTTTCGGCCACAATAAATTCAATATCGGCGATTTCTTCGACCAGCCGCCGGGTTTTGGGGCTGGTGGCAGTGGCCGATTTGTGAAAGTAAGAGCGGACCCGGTTGCGCAGGTTGACCGCTTTGCCCACGTAAATCACTTTGCCCAGGGCGTTTTTGTGCAAATAAACGCCGGGTTTGGTGGGTAAATTTTGTAAAATTTTCTCAATCTTCTCACCGGCCATAATGCGATATTTTACCATATCTCAAGAGACGCCCAAATTTTTGGTAGGGGCTGGCGCGAGGCCAGCCCTGCGGCATAGGGCTGGCGCGAGGCCAGCCCCTACCCGGCGGAATATTCGTCTAAAATTGGGAACACACCCTCCAAAGTAACGATGATGCATAAAGTTCTGCTTTGGTGTATAATCAAGTTCGTGGAGTGCAGGAAACGGCTTTATGATTGAACCGCAGGGAAAAGCCCAACGTATTTTGGTTTTGGATGATGACCCGGATATGCTGCGCCTGGTGGCCGATAAGCTGGACCGCACCGGGTTTGAGGTAGTCACTGCTTCGTCGGGCCGGCAGGCCCTGGATTTGATCGAGCGGCATGGGTTGCCCCATCTGGCTATTGTTGACATCAACATGCCGGGGATGAGCGGCTTTGAATTCTGCCAGACGGTGCAGCAGTTCAGTGATTTGCCGGTCATCCTGTTAACGGCCATTGACGAAGAAGAAACCATCATCCAGGGCATTGAGCATTTTGCGGAAGATTATGTCACCAAACCCTTTAGTCCACGTGAACTGGTGGCGCGGGTGCAGCGTATTCTGCGCCGCATCGGTGATTTTGCTTATACCCTCAGCCCCATCACCACCATTGATGAGCGTCTGGCCGTTGATTTTGCCCACCAACGGGCCATTATGGCCGGTCAAACCATCACCTTAACTCCCATCGAAACCAAGCTGCTGTACCTGCTCATCCGCAACAGCGGTCAAATTGTCACCAATGAGTTTCTGTTACAACGCCTGTGGCCGCACGAGGTGGTGTTTGAAGATGCGCTGCGGGTACACATCCACCGCCTGCGCCAAAAAATTGAAGCCACGCCGGCCCAACCTTACTACATCGTGACCGAGCGGGGGGTTGGCTATAGTTTTTTGCCTCGCCATTAACCTCAAACCTTGCCAGAAGCTGGCAGCTTCTGGCAAGGTCAACCTGTAATGTGGTTTGTAAGGCTCTTTTTGTAAGATTGAGATAGGAGAGTTGGTGTGGCAGCAACATTCAGTAAAAAGGTTTGCCTGTTGGGAGATTTTGCGGTAGGCAAAACCAGTTTGGTACGCCGCTTTGTGTACAATCTCTTTAGCGACAAGTATCTCAGCACCATTGGGGTCAATGTCAGCCGCAAAACGGTGGCGGTGCAGCGGGCCGATGATGTGGCCGAGTTAACGCTGATGTTATGGGACCTGGCCGCCAACGCCGAATTCGACCAGATGCAGGCGAGCTATCTGCGGGGCGCGGCCAGCGCCATTTTGGTGTGCGACCTGACCCGGCCCGATACCCTGGCCGGCCTCAAAACGCATGCCCAAAACTTGCACCACACCAGCCCTAAAGCCCAGCTTATCCTGGCCGCCAATAAAGCTGACCTGGTTGACCAACATCAAATCACACCGGCAGAGATTGAAGCTGTGGCCGGCGAACTCAACGCCCCTTTTTATCTCACCAGCGCCAAAACCGGGGCGCAGGTTGAGCAAATTTTTCGCCACCTGGGACGGCTTTTATTAACATGACATAACCCCCAAGGAAGACATGGATTCCAGCCTGATTCAAAGCATTTTGCAGGATCGCCAAATTGCCTACGCTCTGGCCAACCGGGAGTTGGAAATTATGGAAACCGGTGGGGCTATCGAGATACTCTATTATGACCCCCCGCCGGCCTACTCGCTGCTAGAACTGGCCCCCGAACTCATCGGCAGTGAGGAGATTCTGGCCGACCTGCTGGCCGGAAAATTGCCCCGCTTTGAATTGAACTGGATCAACCGTGATACCCCGGCCGGCCGCCGCCTTTATTTAACCCTGGTGTATCTGCCCTATCGAGACCCAAGCGGCCAGATTGTCGGCCTGCTGCACCTGGCCGAAAATATCACCGAGACGGGCATATTTGAACAACGTTTGGCCCAACAGCGCAACGATCTGCGCCTGCTGCAGGCCCAACTGGCCCGGCAAAACCTGGAACTGGCCACGGCCAACGCCGAACTAAAACGCCTGGACGAAACCAAATCTATGTTTGTCTCCATTGCCGCCCACGAGCTGCGCACCCCCCTTACCCTCATCAGCGGTTATCTTGAGGTTTTGCAGGATGAAGATGTCGGCCCGCTTACCGCTGCCCAGCACGAATATCTTGAGATTGCTTACCGCAACACCCGGCGTTTGTTAAATCTCATCAGCGACCTGCTCGATCTGACCCGCCTTGAGGCCGGGCGAATCGAACTGCAGCTTAAACCTGTGAATCTGGGGCAGTTGCTTGCCAGCCTGACCGCCGAGTTTGAGCTGCAACTGGCAGATAAAAAGCATGCCTTAATCCTGAACCTTAGCCCCAATCTCCCCTACGCCTTGTGCGATGAAGCCCGCACCGGCCAGATTATCAGCAACTTGCTCAGCAATGCCATCAAAGACACCCCGGCCGGGGGGCAGATTCAGGTCAGCCTCAGCCTGGCGTCCACCGAAGGCTTTGTGCAGGTGGCGGTAGCCGATAACGGCATCGGCATTTCAGAGCAAGATCAAAGCAGAATCTTCCAGCGCTTCTTCCGCGCCAGCCAACCCCCGCCGACCGGCGGCGTCAAAGGGGCCGGCCTGGGGCTGTATATCACCCGCTCGCTGGTAGAGCTGCACGGTGGGCAAATTTGGTACCACAGTGCGCTTAACCAGGGCGCCACCTTTTACGTTACTTTCCCCATCGCCGGCCGCCACATAAGCAGCGCGCCTGAACTAAAGAGCCTCTAATCCCCCCATAGGATACTGGTACTATTAGACCATTTGAAAGTTTCTCCATTTCCCCGTATACTTTAAGTAAATCTTTACGCAATATTTACGCAAGACACCTTTTTTTGACTCCTTACGTCAAAATGGCACACTGCTTGGAGCGGTCGGATGTTTTCTATCTTCCCGGAAACCTGGTTCTCCAGATAAAGGATAGTATCCCCGGCCAGGTGTAAATTCACGGGGAGCACCAAATGAAATTGTCAGAAAAACATCTGAGCCTTGTTATCTTGGGAGGTGTTCTGGCCGCTTTAGGCGCTCTCCTCTTAAGATTTGCTCAGGTTAACGCCTCCGGCCCGGATAACCATCAACTATTTTTACCCCTGGTTAACAACAGCCATGGGAGCGCTGCAGCCGTGGCGCCCCCTCCTGTTTACAACGCGGCCATTACCGCCCAAGGGGGGCGGATTGATGCCTTTACCTTCTATATCCCCTTTGCCGCCGACCGCCTTGACGACCAATTTAATATCGGGCAAACCCGGCAAAACCTGCTTGATGTGGACATAGAAACCATTATCTCTATTGCCGTGCAGCGCAGCGGGAGTGTAATTTATTACGACCAGTGGGAAGATGGCCTGGAGCGTGACGTTACCAGGCCGGCTCAATTTACCACCCAAATTTGGGGCGATGGCGACCCCACTAACGGCGCTCCGCCCAACCTGGGCGGCCGGGATGTGCTCCGGGCCGGCGATGTGATTATCCTGCGCAATATTGTGGCCTTGCCCCGCGACCCGGCCGCCTTATTTTTTGACGGCGGCGATATGTTCACCTCGGTGGGAGGCCCGGTGGCGGTTTCGTTAACTTTCTGGACTGCCCCGCCCGGGCCGGGCATCCTATTTACCGACGCCTGGGAACTTTACCCCACCAATCGCTGGGGCAATGAGTACCGCATCCCGATTGGGGAAAATTTGGCCGGCAGCGGGGCTAACCAGCGGCTGGGTTTTACCATCGTTGGCCTCAATGTCCAGGCGGTTGATGATAATACCACTGTTGAGATTGACCTGGACGGCGATGGCGTGTTTGAAACCACCACCATCCTCAACCAGGGCCAGCAGTATAACGTCATTAACGGCGTCAGAACCGGCGCTCAGATTAGAACCCTGAACTCAAAGCTGATCCAGGTACACCTGTTTGCGGCTTATCCCCCCAGCACCTACGAGGCGCGCGGTTACACCATCGTGCCGCTGGGCCAGTGGACCAACAATTACCTGGCTCCCCGCAGCTCCGACGGCGATTTTTGGCTCTACAATCCAGACCGGGCTAACCCGCTCAATGTTCAGATCCAAACCCTCAACGGCGCTTCTCTGCTGAATATCCCCGCCAACACCACCCTCAAGTTTCCACCGGCCGGTTTGAGCGGGCCGACCGCAGCGCACTTCATCTCCACCGATGGCCGGCCTTTCTCGGTGCTGGCCGCCCTGGACGCCAGCCAGGACCAGGATTGGGGCTATGCCGTCCTGCCCTTCAACCGCCTGGCCACCCAAACCCTGGTCGGTTTGGGCCTGGGCAACAACAATAATCCACCCGGCCCCGGCAGCGGCGGAACCGGCTTTGAGTCTCGCGTTTATGTGACTGCCGTGGAGACGACCACCGTATTTGTAGACTACAATAATGATGGAACCGTGGATGCCAGCTTCCCGGTCTCGCCTTTGGCCGAAATAGCTGTAACCGATCCCAACGACTACGACATGACCGGCGCCTTTTTGTTTACCAACGACGGCACGCCTTTTGTGGCCGTGTGGGGTCAGGATGCCAGCGCCCCCGTAGCCCTGCCCTCCATTGACGCCGGTACCGGGGTGGTCCCCTTACCCTCGCTCTTGCTCCAAAAAACCTTTACCAACACCGCCTGCGCCGACACCGTGACCGTGGGCGACACGGTGCAAGTTATCCTGCA